>NZ_JBHUMH010000055.1:0-91606 GCF_042684845.1 Paenibacillus yanchengensis
ATATTGAGTCATGATGAATCCCTCCATTGAATGTCGTCTCGACAACTTCATTCTAAAGGAAATAATTCATCATGGCTCTTCTTATTTTCTTCCAGATGCATTTTACACAATTATATGGACTTTACTCAAAATTTAATGCAGATTTTTCATATCTCCGACTTATTAAAGGGAAAACTTATGAATTATACATGCAATTTACTCAACTATGTTTTAAGATTATTACTTTATTCATTGGACTTCAGTTTTTGTTTAATGTAGATATAATATTTTGTATCTTTGCAATTGTTTTTGCTATCTTTAAGGGGCTTATCGATTTTAAGCCCATAAAAGAAAAAATCAGATTAACTAAAGAACAGCAACGAAAATCAATTAAACATGGATACTTGTATGAACTGATGATTGGTATTAAGAACCAAAAAGAATTGATGATTTATAGAGCTTTCGATTTTTTAAAACAAAAATGGAAATTAGAAAAAGTAGAATATGACAAGACAGAGATCCATATGCAAAAAATAAACAGTAAATTCAATAGAGTACAGGAGTCAATGTCAATAGTATTTAATGCTCTCATTATTATTATTTTTGCAAATTTAGTTAAGGAAAATAATTTTACAATAGGTAATTATGTCTTAATCACTATGGCTGTAAATGTAACAACTTCTAATATTTATCATTTAATAAATCAATTAGCTCAAATGTTAGAAAATTACACTCATTATGAGACAGTTCACGGAACAGCCTATTACAGCGAAAAGTATATAGAAACGAAAGTTGAAGGAACGGAAAAATTTAAGTTGCAGAATCAGATTAAAATATCCAACTTAAGATTCACTTATCCAAACTCAAAAACTGAAGCATTAGACGGAATTGATTTACTTATCAATAAAGGAGACACCGTTGTAATTTTAGGTGAGAATGGATCAGGTAAATCTACATTGATTAAAGTTTTATTAGGTTTATATCAAGTTCGTAGTGATAGTGTGTTAATTGATGGGATTCCAATAAATCAATTTAATAAAAATAGTATTTATAAAAAGGTTAGTGTTGTATTCCAAGACTATATACAATATCATACTACGATCAAAGATAATGTTGGAATTGGTGATATTGAGAATTATAAAGATAGTAATCATATGTATAAAGTGTTGCGACATGTGGATATTAAACTGAATAATAACAATCTTGAAACAAAAGTAGGATATATTGATGAAGAATCTATAAATCTTTCAGGAGGGCAATGGCAGAGGTTGGCTTTATCGAGATTTTACTTTAAAAAAAATCCGGAAATCGCTATCTTTGATGAGGCTACTGCTGCTTTGGATCCTATGACAGAGGTAAGACATTTTAATGATATTCTCACTCAATGTGAAGACATTACTACGATTATAGTCTCGCACCGTGTGGGTATAGCCAAAAGGGCAGATAAAATTGTTGTTATGGAAAATGGTCGGATCTTAGAACAGGGTACTCATACAGAGTTGATTGAGATTAAGGGAACCTACTACAACATGTGGATGACTCAAAAAGAATGGTATCAAGAAGAAGATAAAGTAACAGCTGACGTAAAACAGTCAGTATTAAATTAATTAATGTTTAGTTTTTGGAGGGATTGGAATGAAAGAAAAACTCGAAATATCTCAAAACAAAATAAATGAATTATTAAAAACAGATTTTACTTCTTCTCATGGCGGAAGTTTGGAAATTAACAAAATCAATGGGGAAGTAATATTATTATTTACTTCATTGTACTGTACTCACTGTATAGATTTACTTCCTGAGCTTAATGAAATAAATAGTTTGTTGGAGAATTCCTCTATGGTATTGTTTACTGACGGCAAAATTCAAGAAATTAGAGAAATGGTTGAATTCTTTAATTGGACGATCCCGGTTGTTAGTTACGACGAATATAATTTGAATAACTACATTCCTGATATTAAGTTACCTTTTATGCTTGTATTAGATGGTAATAAAAATGTATTATCACATGGAACCATATACAATAAAACAGATAGTTTGTTATTTTTAAATAGCTCTTCTCAGAGAGTCAAGTAACATTATTTCAGTATAGTAACAGTATTCATATGTACTTATGGAAACATGATACCTGAAAGGAGGTGATAGATATGGCATGTAAATGTCCAAGCGGTACCGATGAAAAAAGCCAGACTGAAGTTAGCCGGTCTTGTAAGATTGAGGGGTGTGTTTCAGGTAATATAACCTACTCGAAAACGTGGTGGGCTCAAAGAAGTATTGCTTGTCAAAAACCCGGTGATAATTTTGCAACGTCTTATGGCTGTGATGTAAAACTAAGTTGTTGTTATTAATTAATTTAGTATATGAACTCAATACTAAACAAGCGTTATAGTCGTAATAACTTGAATCCTTAGGTATTACTTATTCTAGTGTACTATGAATTACTATGTTGCTGAATCGGTATAAGTAATCCCAAAGTTCTAAAACAAGCTGTATGACACAAAATCTATGTTTAATACATTATGAAGGTAGCTTCAGCTTCGGCGTTATCCTAAGTATTTTATAAGGCTTCACTACATTGCAGTTTACATTCGGGTGTGAAAGTTTGAAGTTGACGTGTCATGGTAGCACGCTCCTTTAATTTCATAGTTTAAGTTCTATCCCTTATTTATTCTGCCTACTTAGTGTAGTTGATTGGTTTTTATGGAAATAGAGGAGAGGAAAAAAATCCCTCCCTATTTCTACCAACATACCTAATTTCTATTAATGGGAGATTATATGAATGCATACACAACTTTTAGTTTGTAATCAAATTACACCTGACGTTCAATATACTTTGGGTACCATAATTAATCATATCAAAGTGAAAGTACTTCCTGCTGTTGTTGATTTGCCATTTCTTTTGAAAATTATTGATATGCCTAAAAATGAAGAAGTTTTTACAGAAATTAAAATAACAAATTCTTTAGGCGAAATATTGAGCACAATTAGTTATGTTCATCGGAACTATAGGAAAGAAGGCGAAGTTCCTGGAGTGGATCATTATTTTGAAGTTGCACTTTTAGTAGAAGAACTGGGAACAATAACAATTGAGTGCTATATTGACGATGAGAAAATGAATTGGTATCCTATTCAAATTGATATTGAAAACGAGCTTTAAGCCATGAGGAATAGCATAGCTGAGAAGCTCATGAAATGAGATCTTAAATTAAGGAAGTTTCTATTGATAATAATATTGAAGAATGACTATGTTTATTGATATTCAAAATAAAAAATCCTTGTTCAATTAGATTAAACCTTTTTCTAATCGAAATAAAAAAAGGGGATTATAATGCTAAATATGAGTTATATATTGAATGTAATTATTGCACTTTTTTTTACGTTATCGTTATCGATGAAAATTAGAAGTTTACATAATTTTAAGTTGGAGATTTCTTCATATAAAATCGTTCCGATGAATTTAGTTCCGTTAAGCAGTATTTTAGTCATTATAGTAGAGTTAAATATAATTATCTCTTTTATATTTGAACAATTCGGTTATTGGAAGCAAGTCGCATGTACTTTGCTGCTAGTTATTTTTAGTGCTTTAACATGGATGAAAAATAAAAGAACAGGCCAAAATACATGTTCATGTTTCGGTAGTGTGTCTTTTCTAAATAAATTTCCTTTCATTCGAAACCTAACTCTAATAAGCTTTTCCATTATTTCATTATTACTTCCAAAGAGTGAACCATCAGTTGAGATATCTTATCACATATTACTTTTCGTCATATGGGTGACATTACTTATAGAACTTATTTCAACTCACAGTCTAGATAGGAGGTTAAATGATACTTAAAGTCCTGTTCTTCCTAAATGGAATAGTATTCATTTTTGTGGTGCTAGTATTCACTTTAGTCAAATTCAAAGAAACAAAACAATTAAGATCCATATTGTCACAAATGGGTCAATTAGATATGGAATCAAATCAAAAGCTAGTTATTCTGGATTACAAAAATCCTTCTTATCAGGAAATGGATCGGTTACTATCTTTAAATGCTCCTGATATAGAGGAACAAATAATTTTGTTTCAAAGCCCCAAATGGTTGCATGAGATAAAGCGAAAAACATGGAGTAAACACAAGGTTATACATGCTTCGTCTCTATACGACACGCACATTAAAGAAGGACATTTAGCGTTAATATCAAATAGAAAGTATAGAGTTGAAATAATAACTGAAGTAACTGAATACTTTAATCAACTATATGCGAAAGTGGAGTATAAAGAACAGTCTCAGTCGTGGTAAAGAGTGAAAGAAATATGAAGCGCCTTTAATAATTGCGATTTAATTGTCATTAGGGGCATATAATTCCACGGGATGAGCCTTACCATTGATCATCTTACAGGCTATACCAATTGATGATGAGGAACAGATAAATGAATCCCTTTCCCATCTCAGATATGTAATATCGACGCACTATAGACATTGGAATGATCAAGACAAGAAGCAAGTAACCGAGGGTGTAGATGCATAAACCAGTTTGCTGAGGTTGGGCTTGGGATTGACATTTCCGACCTCATTATTTGTATTTGGCGATGTATATTCTTGCTAATCACCTCGTGGTCGCAGTTGAACCTTGTCCTGTGTTGATAGCCTTGAACTAAAGCTGAGTGACATGACAACGCTAATCTAACAATTTTTTAGGGGGTTTCAATTGATATTACACAGGCTTTATATATCCTAATTTTCCATGAATACGAATTTCCTTAAACCAATGTACATAGTCGTATAATTCCCCTTGCAGTTGTTTAAGACTATGAAAAGAGATTTGATGAACAAATACTATCTTCGTTACAAAAGTGCTTGTAACTTTGCTTTTATTTTTCGAGTACCACACATTTTTCTACTTTCATAAAAGATAGTAACAATTGCACGTATGAATTCATCATTAGATTTTTTTGTTGTTGTCTGTTATCTTTTTCTTTAAAAGAACCTGTTGACTGTGCTTGTTTGGTCCATCTATCTAGTGTCGATGGTGTAAAATTATATACCCCTACGATAGTCGTTTTAGGTTTACCATATTCATAGAGATTCACCTTTTTTCTAAGAAAACTATGAATGTTCTCATTTTGTTGGACAGGCTAGTAGTTCTGCTCTCATCTATTTCTTACATTCAATTCCCCCGTTATTTTTTATGTTTAAAATAGGATATATAATCAATGTCTGGTGAAAAAATATCAAGATAGGGGATAACGTTGCTAAAGTGCATTTTGAAAAACACTTTAATTGATAATTAATTTTTTGTATTTCAAAAAATGACTTATATTTTAAAATGAAATCCTTAGTCAATAGTGGATTGTCAACAGTAAATCAGACAACTTTTTTAAGGGCTTCTAGGTGATACTGAATAGGCGTCATATATCCTAAGGTTCCATGAATACGATGCTTGTTAAACCAGTTGACATAATCGTCTAATTCCAACTCCAGATGATGAAGACTCTGGAAGTTCATCTGGTGCACAAACTCTGTTTTCATGATCTTATAGGTGGCTTTAGCCACAGCGTTGTCGTACGGACAGCCCTTCATGCTTAGCGATCGGCTGATTTGAATTGTCCCCAAAAGCTTATCCATTTTTTGATTCTTAAACTGGCTACCACGATCAGTATGAAACCATTGAATCTGACGCAAATCGCCTTGTACCGTCGCAAAAGCACGGGAAATCAGAGCAGCTTCTTTATTTTGATCCGCACTATGCCCGATGATCTCTCGGTTGAATAAATCTACTAGTACACAAATATAATGCCAGCGATTCTGGACTTTCACATATGTCAGATCACTGACGACGAAGTGTTTGGCTTCCACTTGTTCGAACTCTTGATCCAGAACTGAGAATCATTCATTTCTTCCTTATTTTTTCCCTTTATTACTAAAGAAAGAACATTGAAACTGATAGATTTAATGAAAAAAGTGAATGGAACTTCTATATATGATGTTGGGTTTAACTGCTAGTGAAATTAGAAGAGCCCTATTATTAAAATTCTGTCCTAAATGTATTGTTGAAGATGAAGAGGGATACGGTGAAGCATATTGGCATAGATCCCATCAAGCATTTGGGGTTAGCGTCTGCTATAAACATATGTGTCGATTAGTGGATTCAGATATTGAGGTTGATCAGAGGCATAAGCACGAAATGTTTACGTTGAATAATTATCTTAAAAGGAGAAGTTATATATTTGAAACTGTATTTGATGCATCTGATGCAAAGAGAGAATTGTTTATTGTTCAGCAGTCATACCTACTACTGAATTGTGAATTTCCGTTAATGGGAATTGATCAGATTAGAGAATATTATGTATTCAAACTCCAGGAAAAAGGTCTAGCAACTGAATCGGGGTGAATTAGATAGTTAGAATTTCTTCCGCTTTTTAATCAATATTATGGCCAAGAATTCCTTTCAAATTTATCTAGCCATGTTGGTATGGCAACACTAATTCAAACAACTTTTTTAGGGGCTTGTAATCGATACTGCACAGGTGTTACATAGCCTAATGTTCCATGAATACGATGGTTATTAAACCAATGGACATAGCCCTAATAATTCTATTTGTAGCTGCTTAAGGGTATGAAAAGTAATTTGATAAATAAATTCTGTTTTCATACACTTAAATGTCGCTTCTGCAACGGCATTATCATAAGGACAACCTTTGGCACTTAGAGATCGTTCAATGTGAAACGTCTCTAAAATCTCATCTATGTCATTATTTTTGAATTCACTTCCACGGTCAGTATGAAACCATACAAAGTCTCGTAAATCACCTTCTACGGCTGCAAATGCACGAGAAACAAGCGCTGCATCTTTGTGAATACCCGCACTATGACCTATAATTTCTCGATTAAACAAATCGATCAAGGTACAAACATAGTTCCAACGACTACCAACTCTAACATAAGTGAGATCGCTGACTACCACGCGTTTTACTTCTGTTTGTTGAAACGCTCTGTTCAAGCTATTCGTCGTGTCATCAACGCTACTCGCCGCCATGCTTGGCTTAAACTGAGCTATCGTATACGTAGATACCAGTCCTTGTTCTTTCATGATACGACTAATTCGTCGTCTAGATACGATTAAACCGAGTTCCTTTAACTTTACTTATATCTTTCTCGTGCCATAGACGCTTCTATTTTCACGAAAATAGTAATGATGGCTTGAATAATGTCATCTTCGGATGGTCTTTTCTTTGCTTCATAATAAAACGTACTTCTTGTGATTTGTAGGACGTTACACATTGCTGATACCGAGTACTTATCACGATTATTCTGGATGATAGCTACGATCAATCCATGATCAGCGCTGCTTGCTTTAAAATGTCATTCTCCATCTTAAGTTGCTGAATTTCTTTTCGTAGTGCGATAAGTTCGTTTTCTTCCACAGATCGATTATCCTTTTCTTTAAAAGAACCTGTCGTTTGCGCTTGTTTAATCCATCTATCTAATGCTAATGACGTAAGATCATATTCCCTCACAATTGACGCTCTAGGTTTACCATTTTCATAGAGTTCAACCATTTGTTTCTTAAATGCTGCTGTGAATGTTCTTCTTTGTTTAGACATGGTAGTAGTTCCGCTCCTTCATCTATTTCTTTTATTCTACTACCCCTTAATTTTTCTGTCTAACTTAGTATAGCCGATCCATGTTCAATCTGGAGATGAGGACACCTGGCTTAACAAGCTGCTACGCTCACCAAGAGTTACATGCCATCCTTTAAGGCATATACTTTTTTTTTGCTTTGTAAACGAGTCGGTGAGTTCTTTGTGTTCAACTAAAAATTATAAATCTGAACAACTACAAATATTGAAAAAGGATCGATCTGATGAGAAGTTGGTCTCAAAGAAAAGGATTTTGAGTCATCGGATAAATTGGCTTCTTCAGGATCTGGAGACAGCTGAAGAAGTGCGTAAGGTTGCTATAGACATTGTTAAAAACGAGACAAAGTTAGTGCGTATTACAAAAACAGAAATAGGAAGAACGTTAAGGATTCAATCACTTCTAGTTAGAGCGTGTTCTAAATTACCAAAGACATAGGAGGCTATAAATGAGGTAGTAGAATCTTTAGAACAATATCAAATTAGAAGAATAAAAAGGGCAGTGCAACATTTAAGTAAGCAAAAAGTTAATGTCCAAGTATGGGAAGTAAATAAAGCTGCTGGGATTAAACAAAAGTTTGAAGAGAAGTATAGAAGACTCATTGGGGGGGAGATACAACTTCAGATGGGAAATTACAAAGAGTAGTAGTTCTTAGTGTTTCTGTGAGTCAACAATTATTATCCACTTGCGTCTGCTATAAATGTCGCGTTCTGAATCAAACTTAAACTTTCACCTCGCGATCAATCCTTTTATAGGCGTAAAACATCTTCCTCTAATAACGGTGTAAATGCTCATTTTGTGGAGGTTGTTGCAGATCGATGCTGTAGAGTATGCGAAGTCTTAATATGTATGGGTTTACATCCACACATATTCTAATAGGAAAGCGAATTCTGAAACTAGTAAACAGAACTTTTGTTCTCGTTCTAATTGTGGATAACTTTGTTTTTTTAATAGTATTCTGTTGTTATCTTGTCGAATTAAGTTTTTTTATGGTTTAATTGTTGATAACTAAGTCGAATTTGCTTGCGAAATTTTAAATTGAGATATATACTGAGATTAATTTCAGTTGCCAATTATTACATAGAGTGAATTGAGGCCTTAAGATGACTAACATGTACAAGCGACCTACAAGAGCACAAGCACTACATGAGGATACAGTTTACGAATTGGCAAAACAATTCGAATTGCGAGGATTTCGTGTATTAGCAGATCATCCTGAATGGGTAGGCATTCCTTTTAATGTAGAAAACTATCGACCTGATATTATCGCTTTAAGGCAATATAGTAATAGCAATCGAGTAGTAGAAAGTTATCTTATTGAGATAGAAACAAATGATAGTTATAGAACAAGACACGCTATCGACCAAATATCTGCTCTCAATAAGAAGGGGAGTGAGGGCATAACTGTATATTGGGTTATTGTCTGTCGATTAATCTCATTCTTGACGATTGAAAAAGACAAGGCACTTTCGTTGCTAAGGCGGTATGAACTTCATTATGTTCAACTGGCTCACTTTGATCCAATAAGTAAAAAGTTTGAGGTGCATTCTCGTATATTCCATGAAGGAGGTGAAGAATGAACAAATTTATTATTTTCAAAAAAGAAGGATCCCTTAACTAGAGTTAAAGGATCCGCAGGATATACACCAAGTTTATTAACCCATCGCCAAATGAATGTTAATAAACCAACTGGTGCTGTACTATGCGTATATGAAATAGGCATTGTACTGTAAATCCTGTTCTTTGATAGGTCAAGAACCGAACAGTACTAGACCAGTACCCATGCAACAACAGCTGAACAGGCAGTGAAGAACAGCAATTGAGAAAATCTTATCGACAATAAGTATTTCTCTCTCTGTTTGTGAAATCCTGCATGCTCACAAAAAACAAACCATATTGAGAGAGGGATCAAGTATGCCGCATTGCCAGAAACAGTTTGAAGAGTTCCATAACAATATTAAACTTAGTGATGAGGATGATATTTTACGTGAAAAGCGGGATATCATTATCGATCGTTTGAAAGAAAAGATGCCCAAAGAGGCCAAGTCATACTCGACGTTTAACCAAGGTAGCTACGCGATGAAAACGGGGATTAAACCATTAGACGGCCATTACGATATTGATCTGGGACTTTTGTTTGAGATGTCAACGAGCGATGTAGACACTCCGGTTGAAGCGAAAAAATGGGTATATGATGCTCTGATTGACCATACCAATGATGTTAATATGAAAAGTCCTTGTGTAACGGTGAATTATCAAGCAGGGTATCACGTTGACGTAACCATTTATGCGGCACAAAATCCGGACAATAAAGTATATCTGGCTAAAGGTAAACTAACCAGTTCTAAAGAAAATCAAACTTGGGATGAATCAAACCCAAAAGACTTAATACAAGCTATTCGGAATCGATACACGGAACAAGAAGATAGAAGACAATTCAGGCGTATAATTCGATACTTAAAAAGATGGAAAGACGAACAGTTTGCAGTAAACGGAAATGGCAGACCAACAGGAATTGCATTGACTGCAATTGCGTATCACCATATGCAGGTCAAATCCGAAATTGTTGATTTGTTCTCAGGGAAAAAAGAATACCGGGACCTTGATGCACTTGTTAACCTTCTTAATTCCTTTCTATTATCCTTCACATCAAAATACGAATGGGAAGATAATCAACTCGTATCGTACCCATATGTGGAGGTAACATTACCTATATCTCCATATCCTAACCTTCTTGAAAGAATGTCGCTCAAACAAATCAAAAGCTTTAAAGAGAAACTTGAAACACTACAAGTCTGTCTAATTAAGGCCAGAGATGAAGTTGATAAGTCAGACGCAGCTACGATTCTTCAAAAACAATTTGGTTCTGATTTTCCAATTCCACCAAAGGACGATGGTCAAAAGGCATCTACGCGAGCAGTAATACCATCTAATGAATCTGCATGAAGCCACGGAATGTTGATATCTTAAATCAGACGATGCAATATGTTCAGCGATACGGTGGTACACTTGCGCATCAGCTTACAGCTATTCCTGAAAGTGAGTTGCCTCGATATCGCAATGTCAAACATGCATTCCGCATTCAAACAGAAATTCTAGAAGGGCCGGCCACACTTGTGGTCGGTCTACCTTTTGAATTCCCTACAGAGTTACCACTTTTTTTTGACGCGCAGCGTCAATTTGAAGGTATTCCACATCTTGAGCATGATGGTCACATCTGTTTTACCCGCAACGAGAACTTGGTTATAGATGAACGTTATCCTGGTGAAGTGGTGCTTGAATGCTTGAAAAAAGTTACTGACATTCTTGCAGCAGGGCAATCCCAATCTAACAACTATGATTTTCTTAAAGAGTTTGAAGTGTATTGGGCTAATTCAATGACAAGCTACTTGCAAGCTCATACAGTTATTGACGAGAGCGATAAAACGCTAAGAGAGCTGGATATATTAATAATGTCTGTAAATGGTTTAACTTATTTTGTCTGCGAAAGGAAGTTTGATCCGTACTTATATATTCAGACTGTTCTTAAAGAAGACAGTAAAAGTGCAATTAAACGAAGGTGTTTGTATGTCCCTTTATGCGATGGAACCTTTATAAAACCCCCAACCAGTAAACAAGCATGGACATTCCAAATAGTGAAGGACGCTCTAAATAACAATATATCGAAGGAGCAAAAGAGAAAGCTTGAAATTCTCTTGCGAAAAACACCTGGGTGTAATAATCGATATGAATACATTATTTTCAGCCTGCCCATTGAGGGTGAAAAAAGGGCTTTATTTGGGGTTGTTATTCAATACGAGGATGGAATGGTGAAAAGCAAAAGATCAAAAATCAGACTGCATCCCTTGATTCAAACTCCGAAGAAGATAGATATTTTACCGTTCTTCATTACTCGTCATAATAAAAGTTTTCTACTTTCTCGCACAGGCGGTAACACTTCGTTTGCAAATAATAATGCAGTTGTTATCGGAGTAGGAGCTATTGGAAGTGTCGTAACCCTAGGAATGGCTAAGGCTGGATATAAGTCGATAACAGTTATAGACCATGATTGGATCAGTATAGAGAACGTGTACCGTCATGTACTAGGCACAGACTCCCTATACAATTGTGAAAACAACGATTGTACCCCATTCAAGAAAGTCGATGCATTAAAGCTGGAAATTCAACGCAAATACCCACTAACAGAAGTTATTGCGATTAGTAAGAAGATTAGTGAAGTTTTTGAGCATGAGCAGGTGGATTGGACGAAGGTAGATATTGTCGTCGTGTGTATCGGATCACCCAATATAGAGATGGCAATAAATCGTTACTTTCATCAGAAAAAAAACTCTCCTCCGGTTATTCATGCCTGGGTAGAACCATTAGGTATTGGAGGGCATGTCCTGGTGACAAAGAATCAGGAAAAACAAGGATGCTACCAGTGTCTATTTAGACCACTGAGTGATGAAGACTCTATTACAAACTTATCCGCATTTTCAAAATCGGGCCAATCTTTCACTCAATCACTTGGGGGATGTGGGAGTTATTTTACCCCTTATAGCTTTTTAGATAGCGAGGAAACAGCCAGTTTGGTTTTGCGGTCGCTCTATCGTCTTTCGCGAAATCAAATCCAGGATAACCAAATCCTGTCTTGGAAAGGCGATCCTACGTTATTTCTAAGCGAAGGTTACAAATTGAGTGAGAGATATTACATGTCGGAAGAACAATTGAGTATGAATGGTATGTTGTATTTTGATGTAAATTGTCCGGTTTGTTCAATTAGGGAGATTGAAAACTAATGTCCAAAACTATTTTTTATCTCCCTAATGATAAAAAGCTAAAAATAAGTTTCGAAGTTATTGAGTTAATGTTCTCCTATGCTCAAGATTCATTCGCTGCGCTGGAGTCTGGTGGGATATTGATAGGTCGAATATTGGAATCTACATCAGACTATGTCATCGATGTTGCATCAACACCTATGCTAAAAGATATTCAAGCACGTTCAAGTTTTAAAAGGGATGCGGAGGACCATCAAGAGTTTTTTGATAAACACTGGGTACTACAAGAAGGAAGATGCTTCTATTTAGGTGAATGGCACACACACCCGGAAAAAGTACCCAGACCATCCCAAATTGATGTTCGTGGATGGAAAGAATTATTAAACGCTGAAATTCAAGATCAAATGACCTTGTTTTTTATTATTGTAGGCACCCAACAATTAATTGTATGGCATGGCTGTATAGTGAACTGTAGAATTAGAATTACCAGATTAGGACATATTCGGAGAAACGAAATAATCTATTAAACTTACAAAGAGATATTGTGAGAAAGTTGAGTTAAATAATCTAATTAAGGTCGCTTTTTCACGAAGTAAAAGCTTTCAGTCACACCCGAGTCTGATCCTTGCGAACGAATAACATTAAAGCAAAAGAGGGTCTTTAAGGAGAAACTCCAACACTCATCAACAGATTTTCAATGAACGTTGGGAACAGAGTGGGGGAAGATGCTTTTATCTGGGGAAATAGCACACTCTCCCAGAGTACTTTCCTGCTTTTTCTTGAATTTATATATCAAATTGGAAAAGAATCATTAGAGCTGACACGCAGGAATTAAGTTTGTTATACTTTATCATCATAGGTAACCGAAGCGTGTCAATTTGGGAATTAATTTGTTTGCTACGGAAAGTCAAGATGTATCCATTTGGACTATTGAAATATAAGAATGGAGGATAAAGGATGGCTAAAAAAGATTCTAAAGATAAGAGTCACGATCGCCGGTCTCTTGAGAGAGGTGAAGTATACCATTTGTGGATGGTTTCCGGTGGGATATGCTCGTTTGATGGGTGCTCTGAGCGATTAGTTGCAAACTCTAAAGGTAAGTTAACGAACGTTGGGGTTGCAGCTCATATTATTGGTCATAGTAAAACGAGTGCAAGGCATGAGTTTGCCGAACAATATGGCTATACGGAAGATAAACTTGAAGACGTACGTAACCTAATGCTGATGTGTTATAAGCATTCTAAATTGATTGATGATCAACATACCAGAGATGATTTCCCCCCGGATCTTCTATTTTCAATGAAGCAAAGGCATGAAGCATGGGTGAGAGGCTGGACAGAGGACAAGAAGAAAAGCCTTGCTATAGTGCACAAACGGCTAGGTCCGCCGATGGCTACACTGCCAATGACAGAATTCACATCCAATATTATGTTAGAAGCAATAGAGGATCAGACGGAGTTTGTCGACTTCACTGAGGCAGGTTGGGAAAAAGGCAAACTGCAGAATGAGAAATTATATAAACAGTTTGTGGATCGTATTCGAATTGGGAAGTTTGATGTTGCAGAAGTTTATTCTTTATCTCCCATCCCCTTGTTAATTCATCTAGGTAAAATGTTATCAGATACTATACCCCTTACTGTATATCAATATGAAAGAGAAACAGGGTTATGGGTGAACAGCCTGCCGGAAGATAAGTCACTGATAGGGCTAAATCCCTCAGCAATATTTAAGGATGTGGGAGCGATGCAATTGGTTGTCACTATATCTGTAAGTGATACGGTGAGCGAAGAAGATGTGCAAGGAGCGCGAAATTTCCCGCATGACAGGTTGGATATCCGAGTCGAAAACCCGCATGTAAAACGACTCTTATATAGAGAACAAGTTCAAGAAATTCAACAGTTGTTTAAAGACAAGTCTGAGGAACTTATCAGATTAAAGCGATATCAGCACATTCATTTATTTTACAGCGGTCCTGCCGGTCTAGCCATAGAACTTGGCCGTAGCATCAATCAGAATATGTGGCCTGAGGTATCCTTGTATCAATTTAACTATCGGAACAATCCACGATACCATTTCGCATTTACTGTGTAGCATCCTAAATGTGATTCAAAGTTTTTGATAAAATTCCACACATTAATGTAAATATGGGGCACTAACTATAATGTAATGAAGGTTAAGGCTTACTTTTCATGGACACCAACTATAATGTAATTTCAAAATCATGCTTAAATCAAGAAAATCCTTGATAAAACAGGATTTCTGAGGCACAAACTATAATGTCACTGAACAAGTTGTAGACAACTATTTGAGTCTGCCATTCATCACTTCAAGTTTGCCGTTGAGCCAATTGAGTTTCGGGATTTTCTCTTGAATCTCGCTTGGCTTTTTTCTCGCTCTTTTTCTCAGGCATTCATCTAGGAAGAGAATGGGTGAATCGTATACCACCACATTTGACAGAAAACCTTGTCTATCTGTGAAAGCATTTGATGAAATAACAACAAATATATTATAAAGGAAGCGAGCCCTACAACTATGTATGAATAAATGTGCTGTTAATTGAAAAAAATTTGAAATGCACAGAATGTGAAAGTAATTTCTCATTCTGTGCACTCGGTTTTACTGACTATGCAGATGGTAGTCCTGCTGTAATGTTGCAGTTTTAAGTATGAAAAACCAGCGATACACGTTAGTTATTTGTACGATTCAAAAATAATCTGAAATTAAATAATACAATGATGTAGCTGAAGTTTACTCGGCTGGTTTTGTTTCTTCTGTATTTTCCTCGTTTGCTGAATCAGTGTCCGTATTCTCTTCAACTTCACTACCTGTACTATTTTCCCCTTCATTCGTCTTGTTCGTTTCCCCTTGTTCAGTTGGCGGTGTTGGTTCTGTTTTGTTTTTGTTATCATTACCCCCTCCACCACAAGCGGCAAGTGCAATCCCCATTGAAATAACTAATAAGAAAGTAACTACTCTTTTTTTCATTGATCCTCAATCTCCTTTTCTCTCTGTTAATATGTTACAACTTTATATACGAGAATAATTTAAAAAAAGTTGCAATATAGTACCAATATGTAAAATTGGAATTTTCTCATAATAGAATGGTATTACAACATAACAAGAGTTTCTACTTAGATATTGTATACTTGCAAAAATGTATTACGGTCGGTGATATTGCGATTGAAATGAATATTAGCTCTAGTAGAGTTCGTAAATTAATAGTGAAGGTAGGAATTACCGAGGTTTGAAGAAAGTTTAACTTATTATTTGGATTTGTACGAGAAGGGATAAACAAGAATGCCGATTTTAAAATTCTTACACCACACTTTCCAATCAAGCCTCTGATTCAGCGACCGCTTTTACTTTTTCTAAAAAATTAACAACAACTTTGTCGTTTGCAAATAGGAGGAACAGCTTTACAAACCACTTCAAGGGATTATTTGTTACGGTATATTTTAATTTGGATGTGTGATCGTCCACTCGATAGAATTCATACAAACTTGTGATCTCAAACATATTAGCTAATGTAAAGCCAATCTTTAATTTTTTATAGTTCTGAGTATCCTCATAATCTAAAGTGTGGACATCATATTCTTGAATACGATTGCCTTCTTTATACTTCTGACGGTATATACTGCCGACAACTTCCTCAGTAATCTTAATTGGTGTATTCTCCGCGACTTCCGGCATAATTTTCTGCATCTGTTCTAGCGAACCATTCAAATACGACCATACATGTTCTATCGGCGTGTTGATCTCAATTTCTCTTGACCACTGTTTCATTAGCTTGCCCCCATATGATAAATTACTGCATTACAGAAAGTATAAGGTTTAACTAAAGCATTGACAATTAAATCTTGTTCAATGTTGTATAAACTTAGTTAACTGTTCATGGATTAGGAAATTATAAACTTCCTAAGTTCTCGGCTAATTCCGTTTATTTGTTACTCCATTTTTTAAAAGTCTTTTTTCGCAAGCCAATTAAAACGCTACTTGTTTTGTCAAAAAGTCTCCTCATTTCTTTTTTCAATTTTGTGCTACGCTAATAAAATAGAAAGGAATGGAATGCGATGATTGAAATTATAGCGACAGCAGAATCCTTGGAGCAAGCAAACGCATTATTGGATGTAGAAATCGATACATTATATATCGGAAATGATGAGTTTGGCATACGTTTACCCACTTCTTTTACAAAAGAAGAAATGAAGGAAATAACCGAGGTAGCTCATGCAAAGGGTAAAAAAGTTTGCATCGCTGTTAATGCGCTTATGCATAATGAACAAATTGAAAAAATCACACCGTATCTACATTTTTTGCGTGAAATTAATGTTGATTCGATAACAGTTGGCGATCCAGGTGTGATTCATGTATTGAAAAAAGAAGCCATTGACCTATCGTATGTTTACGATGCTCAAACTTTAGTGACGAGTGCTAGACAGGTGAATTTCTGGAAAGAACGTGGCGCAATTGGTGCAGTATTAGCAAGGGAATTAACTTTTATAGAGTTAGAACAAATAGCTAAACAAGTGGATATTCCAATGGAAGTGCTTGTCTATGGAGCAACATGTATTCATCATTCCAAGCGTCCATTATTGAAAAACTACTTTCACTTTACGCAACATAACGAAAACGATGCAAAAGAGCGAGGGTTATTTTTGTCTGAGCCGAAAAAACTAGAAACGCATTATTCTATATACGAAGATGCGCATGGAACACATATTTTTGCTACAGATGACATTAATTTAATGGAGCATCTCTACGAATTAGCGATGGCGGGGTTAGTGCAGTGGAAATTAGATGGAATTTTTACAAAAGGGGATGCATTTGTTCGAATTGCAAAGCTATTTGTTGAAGCAAAACAAGCAATTATCGCTGGACAATGGACAGGGGAGCTGGCGAGTCGATTAAATGAACAAGTGTTACAACTGCATCCAGTTGAGCGAACGGTTAACGAAGGATTTTTCTTAATGAATCCAAGTGAAGTGCAATAGGAGAGAGTGCGATGACAACAAAAATAAAATTTAAGAAACCTGAAGTACTAGCGCCTGCTGGAACATTAGAAAAGTTGAAAACGGCGATTCATTATGGTGCAGATGCTGTTTATATTGGTGGAAATGCTTATGGACTGAGAAGTAGAGCTGGAAACTTTACCTATGATGAAATGCAGGAAGGAGTAAATTTTGCTAAACAACATCAGGCGAAAGTTTATGTCGCAGCTAACATGGTAACCCACGAAGCAGATGCTGATGGAGCGGGACAATTTTTTCGGACAATTAGAGATATTGGTATAGATGCTGTGATCGTTTCTGACCCGGCTTTAATGGAATTGTGTTTTATGGATGCACCAGGTCTGCCTATTCATTTGTCGACACAAGCTTCAGCAACTAATTATGAAACGTTGAACTTTTGGCAAGCCGAAGGATTGGAACGAGTTGTTTTAGCGCGCGAAGTAAGTATGGCCGAAATAAAACATATGCGCCAAAACACCGATGTGGAAATCGAAGCATTTATTCATGGTGCAATGTGTATTTCTTATTCAGGTCGTTGTACTTTATCTAATCATATGTCAGCTCGTGATGCAAACAGGGGCGGCTGCTCACAGTCATGTCGCTGGAAATACGATTTGTTTGAAATGCCTGAAATAGGTGAAAGAACTTCCCTTTTGAAAGGTGAACCCGAAGAAGAAGCATTTTCCATGAGTGCTGTCGATATGTCGATGATTCGGCATATTCCCGTCTTAGTTCGTAATGGTGTGGATAGTTTGAAAATTGAAGGTCGTATGAAATCTATTCACTACGTTTCAACGGTTTCAAATGTGTACAGTAAAGCTGTGCAGGCGTTTTGTGAAGATCCAGAGAATTTTGTATTTGATCAAGCTTGGGAAGATGAATTATGGAAAGTGGCTCAGCGAGAACTGGCGACTGGATTTTATTACGGTGTGCCAACCGAAGAACAGCAACTTTTTGGACAACGGCGCAAAATTCCAAGTTATACATTCATTGGACAAGTATTAGATTATGATGAGGAAACAGGGATTGCAACGATTGAACAACGGAATAATTTTGGTACTGGTGATGAAGTTGAGTTTTACGGGGCAGGATTCACGCATCATTCGCAAATGATTGATAAACTGTGGGATGAGCATGATACGGAAATAGATACTGCTCCTCATGCCCTAATGACAGTGAAAACAAAAGTAAGTAAGCCTGTAAAACCACTGGATATGATAAGAAAAAGAAAATAACACCATTTTGAAAATATTCGATTGTTATGAACGGAGGTAATCACTTTACATGGGCACAAGTGGTTGCTTCCTTTTTGTTGTTAGGACGTTATCAATGTTTTTTATTGTGGAATTTTTTAAAGAATACTTTCTAACAACTTTTCGTCTCATTTGTTAGAAAGTACTTGTTAGTTTCTTCATTTGGTAAAAATATATGATAACGGCAAATTAAGAGTAGATATTGCAAGAGGAAATATTATTATTACTTTGTTACATAAGTGTATTAATTTTTTGGCATTTGCCAACCCGCTTCCTCATCCCAAATGGCATCCGTATCCTCTAAATGCACATGCCAATCTCCATTAGAAATACTTCTTCTAATATCCGTTAAACAGGTCAACCAATAATACAGCGCATGCACTGTATCTTCATAATTATCTGAAAGGGGTAGCTTTGTTGAGCCTGTAAATATCTCTGTTGGTTCATCCTGATCATAGTCATAAACATAAAAAGTTTCTCCAATATCTTTCAATTCAAAATCCGTATTGTATTTATCAATGATTGCCGTTATCTCTTGTTCCTCACTGTTGGTAAGGCTAAAGTTTCTCTTACAAGTGTAATAAATAGAAACTCCCATGATGCATTTCTCCTTTTCTCTAAGTGTATAACAATAAATATTCCCGTGTAAAATTTAAATTGACTATAATATAGACGACAATAATATTCAAGTAAGAAAGTTTTCAGTTATTAGAGGAACAAAATAGTCATTTGTCGAAGCAAGATAGGTGCACTATATATAGCAATGGAGGTCTTTGAAATTGGATATAGCAGAAATTTTAGAAAACATATCGGATCAGTTAAAACTTATAGTAGCAAGCCCATCTCCACTTGCAAGTTTACATAAAATAAAGCTTGATTTTGTAGAGCTAGAAAATGAAAATTTACACGATGATTTTAATGACTACTGCTCTGTAGTTGCTGGAACGATAAGCTTTGTTATGATAGGGAATAAGGATAATATTAGCGCTGAACAAATTGCAGTGCTAAGCCAAGACTTTTTTGAGAGATTTCCACAATACCGCCTGTTTGAATCTAGTTTAGAGAACTATCCTGATTTTCAAAATATTTATAACAATCATGAAGAATTTCGCAAGTTAGTGCTACGGTTTATAAACTCGTAAAAGAAGCTATGTCTAAGTAGGATGATTAAAAATGCACAGAATATGAAAGTAAGTTCTCATTCTGTGCATTCGATTGTACCATTATGGAGCTATAGTCTATTCGGCTGGTTTTGTTTCTTCTGTATTTTCATCATTGCCTGAACCAGTGTCCGTATTCTCTTCAACTTCACTACCTGTACTATTTGCTTCATCATTCGGCTTGTTCGTTTCCCCTTGTTCAGTTGGCGGTGTTGGCTCTGTTTTGTTTTTGTTATCATTGCCACCACCACAAGCTGCCAGTGCAATCCCCATTGAAATAACTAATAAGAAAGTAACTACTCTTTTTTTCATTGTCCCTCAATCTCCTTTTCTCTCTGTTAGTATGTTACAACTTCATATACGAAAAGGATTAAAAATATGTTGCAATATAGTACCAATATGAAAAGTTGGAATTTTCTCATACACAATGTTCCGGAGCTCAAAAATTATGCTAGAGAGTTTCTTGCGTATGGTATGATAGGAAAAAAGTGATTGAAAGGACGTTCTTTGCGTGGTGAAAAAGACAACAGTGAAAAGAAAAAATAAGCTTCTCATAGCGGCTATAAGTGGAACTGTGCTTATTCTGGGGATTTTGGCGGGTTACGTTTATTTCTTTATACTTGAAAAGCCTGCTGAGCCGGATGGATGGGCTGCTGCCGAGCGTTATGTATGGAATAAAATCAATGTTGACCAGGATAAACAAGTAATTTCTGCTGATGGCTCCGAGTATTATTTGCTTGCTAATAAGGGGGCTGCGGCTGTAGATAAATTGATCATTTATTTTTCTGGGGGCGGTGTAGCTTGGGATGAGGTGACTGCTGCGCAGCCGATCAATTTGAGTAATGTAATGAAAAACGGTGAGATCAAATATTACTTTCCGAACATTCCAGTATTTAAAGTAAGTACGCTTGGTGGCATATTGAAAAATAATCATCCCGACAATCCATTCAAGGATTGGAACATCGTATACATTCCTTATTCTACCGGCGATTTGCATATTGGGAATGCTTTCAAGGAATATACGGACGCAAAAGGCAAGCCGTTTACAATGCGTTACAACGGTCAAGCGAATACGCGGGCGGCGTTAGAGTGGATTGCAGCTCAATTCGCAGCACCAGAAAAGATTCTTATTGCAGGAGAAAGTGCGGGTGGATTTGGGGCTGCTTTTTGGACACCTGAGATTGCAAAACAATATCCGGATGCCAGGATTTATCAATATTCGGATGGGTCTTATTTAAATACTGATCGCTGGCCGGATATTATCGATAACGAGTGGCAGACCAATTTTGCAGCGACCTTTGGTTATGAAGTAAGCGGTGATTTGATTTCGTCCGTAATTACGGCGAACCGCAAGCGGCTCCCCAACAATGTGGTACTTTTGCAGTCTAATACGCTTTATGATGAGTTGTTGTTTGACTTTGAAAAGGATCTGAATGGGGATCTATCAGACGATGATGAATATGTTCAGCACTGGTCGAACCAGATGCTAGATTCTGCTGGGCAGCTTACTGAAACAGTGCCAGGCTACTATTACTACATCACCGATTACGCTCATAACGAGAAGACGGGCAGGACACCACATACACTTTCCCCATCCAATCATTTCTACAAAGCCGAGCAGGACGGGGTAAAGTTGATGAAGTGGCTAGATGATGCTGTGAATAGGGATAAACATTACTCTGTCGGTCGACATTTTGTCGAGAAAAAGGACTGATGTGTTATATAATTTAATCTTTTAAAAGTTTCGAAATATGAATATTTCACTCGAATATCTTCTATAGAAGAAGTAGTGCATCAAGGTCAATAATCTCGATTGTTTGTCCTTTATGTTGCCGAATCCATCCTGCCGCTTCAAATTCCGTTAGTTTGCGGCTCACTGTTTCTGGTGTTGTTCCGAGAAAAGAGGCGAGATCTTTGCGACTCATTCCTAGAGATATTTGTATAGACTTCTGATTTTCTACTTCATTTGCAAGAAACATGGCGATGCGAGTTTCTGCAGTTTCGAGTGCGATATGTGTCGCTTGATTTTCTACTTGAGATAATCTAAGTGAAAATTCACTAAGCATTTTCAAGGAAATTGCAGGATAAGCAATTAAAAACTGCTGAAATTTATGCCTATCCATTCTACATATTTCTACGTCTTCCATTGCTTCAGCGTAAGCGTCGTGCGTCATTTCTCTAAATAATGATAGCTCACCAGTAAAGTTGCCTGGACCAACCATTCTTACGAGCTGCTCTTTTCCCATATTGGAAAGGCGGTATATTTTGATTTTACCTTTATGAATAATGTATAATCCGTCTGATAGTTCACCTGCTCTATATATCGTTTCACCTTTGCGAAAGGTAATGGAGCTGGTAGCCGCTAAAATTTCGGTCATTTCAGCCGGACTTAAATGGTTAAAGAGAGGTACAATAGCTATACATTGTTTTTGCATGTGCAAGATGTCCGTCTCCATTCTGTGCTTATGATTTGATAATACTAGTATACCGAGTTAATCGGATGGCGTTCAAGATGACAAGAAGTACACTTAATTCGTGTATTAACATACCTGATGCAAGTAAAATTTTTCCGTTTAGGACACCGATCAAAAGCAAGAGAACCGTTCCCACCGCAAAGAAGGTGTTTTGTTTTAAATTACGGATCGTTGCTTTAGCTAATGAATAGGCGTGCGCAAATTGCGGAAGTTGGTCAGCCATCAGTACAATATCAGCTGTTTCCATAGCGACATCTGTTCCGCCTTTTCCCATGGCAAGACCGATGTTCGCAGCTGCTATCGCGGGAGCATCATTGATTCCATCACCAGCCATAGCCACCCTATACCCTGCTTTTTTCAATTGTTCAATGATCGCTACTTTATCTTTTGGAAGTAGCTCAGCATGGACTTCATCAAGTGCAAGCTGCGTGCCGACAAGTTGGGCGGTATGGCGATTATCGCCTGTGAGCATGATTACTTTTTTGATACCTCTAGCACGTAATGATTGTATCGTTTCAGCCGCATCTACTCGTATGCGATCAGCGATAGAAATAATTCCTTGCAATTGACCATCTATCGCTACAAAAACAGCGGTGTTTCCCAATTTTTCTCGTTCCATCGCATAAGCGGCGGCATGCTGTGAGATTGGAATTCCCTCGATGTTGAGGAGGTTTCGATTACCAATGACGAGTTTATTTTCAAGGATTTGGACGCGAATGCCTTTACCATCCAAGATTTCTACATCTTCAGGCTGATTTATTAATGGCAGACCGCGGCGCTGTGCTTCATTTACGATTGTCTTTCCTAAGTGATGTTCCGAAACCATTTCTGCTTCTGCTGCTAACAATAGTAAATCCTCTTGATCCATCGTGAATGTGTATATGTCTGCCACCGTAGGTTTACCTTCCGTTAGCGTACCTGTTTTGTCAAAAACAACGACATCTATATTTGCGAGTTGTTCCATCATTTCTCCGCCCTTGATAAGGACGCCGTTTTTTGCGCCATTGCCAATTCCTGCCACGATAGAGACCGGCGCGGAGATGACGAGAGCGCCAGGACAGGCAACGACGAGGAACGTCAAAGTTAAATGAATATCTCGCATAATGATATAGACGAGTACGGACAAAACGATAATCGACGGCGTGTATATATTGGAGAAGCGATCCAAAAATTTTTCTGTCTTCGCTTTTGCTTCTTGAGCTTCTTCTATCAGTTCAATCATTTTGGCGAAAGTTGTGTCATCCCCAACACGTTCTGCCATCATTTCAATAAATCCATTCTCCAATATTGTACCGCCTATGACTGTATCGTCAATCGTTTTATAGGTAGGTTTGGCTTCTCCTGTAATGGCAGCTTCATTCAAGGAGGCTTGACCTGTGATAATGACACCGTCGACGGGAACTTTTTCTCCAGAACGAATACGGATTCTATCTCCAATCGACACTACTTCGGACGGAATCGTAGTCCACTCACCATCTCTAGCAACCGTTGCAGTCTGCGGTGCCAAATTCATCAGTTTTTTAAGCGAAGTACGTGTTTTTTCCAAAGTCCTTGCTTCTAAATATCCTCCAAATAAAAATAAAAAGGTGACGGCTGCTGATTCTACAAATTCTCCAATAATTAATGCGCCAATGACAGCAATTGTAACGAGCAATTGAATACTGAACGCTCTCATTCTAAGTGCTTGTATCGCTTTTAAAGCGATCGGAACCGCTGCGATTACGGTGGAAGTAATTAATATTCCATTCCGTAGATGCAGAAGTTCAAAGAAGTGAAGTGCTAAAGCAATAATAAGGAAGCTCCCAGCAAGGAATGTAATTCGGCTTGTTTGCTTTGCAGTCATCTTAATTCCCCCTTCAACAAATAACGCGCTACGAAACTTTCGATGAAAGTATAGGGTATCCTAATTTCATCACTGTTGCTTGCAGATGATCGGCAGTTACAATCTGCTCTTCGAATTGAATTCTAACTTTGCTCGAATGAAACAGTACTTTAACAGTCGTAACTCCATGAACTTTACTTAGAACACTTTCAATTTTATTAATGCATGATGGACAAGTTAACGTTTCTAATTGAAATACAACTTTTTTCATTCTAATCGCCTCCGGTTTATAGGTTTGGATGTTATTTATTGACTTCATTGTAGGTCAGAATAGGAAACGATTCCTTGATGCAGATCAAGATTTGGGAAATAGGTCTTTTATAAACAAGTGAATGGGAATCAGTGATTATATTTAAAGAAAGTAGGGTATAACAATTTATAATCATGTAATAGAGGAGGTAGTTAAGAATGAATGAAATATTAAAAGACAAAGTAGCAGTCATTACAGGGGCAGGATCAGGAATTGGTCGCGCTAGTGCGTTACAGTTAGCTCGAAATGGGTGTAATATTTGCTTATTTGATTTGAAAGATAAACGAACGAAAGAAGTAGAGAAGGCTATTCATGACTTAGGTAGGAAGTCGTTATTTGTTGATGTTGATGTTTCCGATCCGCAGCGAGTAGAACAAGCGGTTCAAACTGTAATCGAACAATTCGGGAAGATTGATATCGTTTTTGCTAATGCTGGCATAAATGGGACAGTTGCTCCAATAGAGGATTTAACGCCAGAGTCATGGGACGAGACATTGTCTACTAATTTAAAGGGGACTTTTTTGACAGTTAAATATGCTATTCCACATATGAAAAAAGCCGGGGGCAGTATTATTATTACGAGCTCTATTAACGGAAGTCGGAAGTTTTCTAGCTTCGGCATGTCAGCATACAGTGCATCCAAAGCAGGGCAGGTTGCCTTTGCCAAAATGGCTGCTTTAGAGCTGGCACGTTACAAAATTCGCGTGAACGTCATATGTCCGGGGGCTATTGCAACTAACATTGGCGAAAATACAGACCGCACGCAGCAGGTAGATAAAATCAGTATTCCCGTATTATATCCAGAAGGCAGTCAACCACTTGAGCACGGTCCAGGTCAACCAGAGCAAGTCGCTGATCTAGTCATGTTCCTCGCTTCACCGCAATCGAGCCATATTTCTGGAACAGAAATTTATATAGACGGAGCAGAGACGCTTTTATAGTGGAATTGATTTGGAGTAATATAGCGAGTAGAATTTGGGCTGTAACAGGTTAGCGAGTAATCTGTACAGCCTATTTTATATTGAAATTTATCCCACTATCCTGGAAAAAGCGGATTTGAGAATCATTTATTTATTTATACGCGTATCCCTTTGGCTCAGTATCCAATAAATATAGTGCTACTGAGCCAAAGGGATACGCAATTAAAGTAGAAAAGTAGTTAGACTCATTTTATACTTGTATAATTTTGGAATTCGATTTACAGTGGAAGGTAGTTGTCATTGATGACGCGAATGGAACAGCAGGTGTGGTCTTTAGCATGAAAAAAGAAGGAGTGATATAAAGATCGTAATGAAATCCGATGTATTGGTAACTTTAGAAGAGGTGTCGAAGAAGTATGCTAGTCGTGACGTTTTAACAGATATTTCGCTTACGATCAAACAGGGAGACTGTATCGCATTAAGAGGAAGTAATGGATCCGGGAAAAGCACGCTGCTTCGCATTGTGAGTGGCTTAATTCCATTAACTTCAGGACAACGGTTACTGAAGCATTCAAAGTTAGTGATCGGGTATACTCCTGATCGGTTAGCAAAATTAAGGATGACATCAACCGAGTACCTAACTCACATGGGAAGAATATGTAATATACCAAAAAAAGATTTGCAAGACCGAATTAAGGAGTTGCATGCATTTTTTAATCTTGAACAAAATTACAGCTTGAAAATGATCAATTATTCAAAAGGAATGTTGCAAAAAGTCAACTTGATGCAAGCAACGATCCAAACACCGGATTTACTTGTTTTAGATGAGCCGTTCTCCGGGCTGGATAAGGAATCAATCGCACATTTGCTTACTTCCTTAAAGAAAATAAAAGCAGAGGGAACAGCGATATTGGCTGCTGTACATGACCCTTTGTTAGCGAGCCAATTGGTAAGTCACACGTATTGGATCCGTGAGGGGAAATTGAAGCTGGAAAGAGTAGAGAGTATTCCGAGTGAGCTATCCGTTATCTTTGAACTAGAATGTGTTATACGTCAAGAAATTATTGATTCTCTCACAAGCTTATTCCCGGACATCGCTTGGAAAACAGTTGATAACGGCTTCGTTCGATTTAGCTTTACGCAGAAGGACTATAGTGCTTTTTTAGTTGAATTTATACATAAAGGCGGCGAAATCATTAGCTTGCAGAGAAAGGAACGGAGTGTATGACTTCCTTGCTATCGTATTTACATACATGTTTCATGCGTTCTTATCGCTATGGACCTTCTACTTTTGTCTTTATCATTGGTATTATTTTATTTTATAGTGTAGTTCCCAATCCGGTGATGGATAGCTATGCGTTTACTACCATGTTTTTATTTATAATTTCTGCTGTTCTTTGCTATACGTTCATGGATATGGAAACATCAAGCCAAGAATCTGTGACTATGCTACATAGTCGTAGTTTGCTTAAGCTCTATTTTGCAAAGTTATTGTATATTTGGTTGTTTACAATTCCATTGGCATTGTATGCTGTCCTGTTTCCGTTGTTATTTCATAAATTTGATAGAAATCCCAGCGTTGAAGAATTAGGCTTCGCCTTTCTTGCTCATGCTGCTTCATCTTGGCTGGGAGTTACATTGGCTTGTTGGTTTAGTTCTAAATTTATTCGCTCACGCGTTATGTCTTTTTTGACGTTAAGTGTAGTTATTATCATCACTATTTCTGTACAGGGAATCGAAAACAGATTGTCTGAATCTATGAAAAATGTAGTTGTACTGCTACCACCTCTTAACAATACGATCAAAGTACTCATGAGTTTTGACTCAGCAATACTGTTCACCAAAGTAGTGGCGATAGCAGCTTCACTATTATACGGTACCATTCTCGCTGTGTTATTCTTGTTCGTACTTCACAAGCGTAAACTGGATTCACTAACTTCTTAAATTAGAAAACTTCCTGCTGGTCTTGATAGTGAACAAGTGCATAGTAATTCTCTTAAGTGTAAGGCTAAAGCGGATAATACAGTTATCACACAGCGTATTCTTCCAATATAGAATCAGCAGGATACGTAAAAATAATCGAATCGTTATCATCATAAAATTCAATGATAATTGGGTTAGTCTGGACAGCTTCTGATTTACCATGTAGTGGAATGATTAAACTTCGTAGTTGTTCATCTGTTTTTATGTCCTTTTTTATATCGTCATAGTAAATTGAAATTTTCTTTGTATTTTGCAAAAGAGTCGTATCATAAAATGTTAAAGTAATAAATGGCAAGCCAGTGGCAACTCCTAAAACTTCTACTTTCTTATTAATATTAACGTGCGTGCTCAACGTTTTGTTGTGATGGATAGTTCCATTGTCGTTATAGGCTGTAATGAAACCTGTTTTATCATCCTTCGTATAGGATATAACAGTTACTGGTTTATTTTCCTTGAATAAGGTTTCTGCATGTAGCATCGTTATATTTTCATTCGCAACTACACTTGCAATTTGCTCTTCGGTAAGCTCGATATAATTATTTGTATTTTTCAAGTTAGTAAACAGCATTATAGTAACGATAATAGCTATTATAAATAAAAGTTTTAACATTGTCTGTTTCTTATACATGAGATCGCCTCCTTCTAATTAAGTTACCATATTAGGCGATAAATGTGAATTGAAAGGTGGTAGAGAAATGATCAAGCAACAAGATAAGAAGGATTATTATTGAATGGAATTAATTGGGTGTACATATCGGAATATAGTTAATTACATTGAGCAGAGCGCAGGTAAATCCTATTCCATAGATTTTTCTAATCTAGCAGTTTTGAAATGGTTGAGGTAGACGAATAGATGGAAGTCGTTTGAGTAAATTGGAGTTTGTGAAGGAGAACATAAATGAAAAAATATATTGTTTTTGGTGCTAGTAAAGGTTTAGGAGATGCATTTGCAAGGGGAGTGGCACAGGCAGGTGATAAAGTTTGGTTGGTTGCTCGTAGTAAGCCAGAGAGTTTATCTTTAGAGGATGGCATCCAGCGGGAATGGCTACAGGCAGATTTGTCAGAACTTAAATCAGCTACAACTATTAAAGAGCAGTTACGGAACGAAGCAGTGGATGTTCTAATTTATAATGTTGGTATTTGGGAAAAAGAGGGCTTTGAAGATCACTATACTTTCGACAACGATGAGCCTGCTGACATCAGTAAACTTATTCAAGTTAATATTACTTCCGCTATAGTTTGTATTCAAGCTTTGTTACCACAATTACGGATGTCTGATGCAGGGAAAATAATACTGATCGGGTCGACAGCAGGTTTAAATAATGCGAATAGTAGTCAAGTTTCTTTTGTGGCTTCGAAATTTGCCATTCGCGGCATTACTGAAGCACTGCGAGAGCATACGAGAAAAGATGGTATTGCTGTAACATGTATAAATCCTGGTGAACTAGCAGCCGAAATTCCATATGAGGAAGGAGCTGAACATGCTCTTTCTGTTTACGATGGTACGCGGATTCCGCTTCAAGATATGGTGTCTTTGGTAAAATGTGTAGTTAGCTTGTCAAAAGCAGCCAATGTGAAAGAAATCAATGTACCAGCGCTGATGGATACGAACACTTAAATCTTACTTTTGAAGAAAAGTTATAGATAGATTTAATTGTTATCTGTAATAGATAATAGTTTGGAAAATAGGAAGTTGGTGTTAAAATATAGTTATAGTGAAGTAAATGAGTGGTAGGTGATAGATGATGCGGAAAACAACCAGATTTCCACTAATATCGGGTAATCTCTCTATAGATTTAGTTAATACAGAAGTTGTAAGACGGGGACAACGTATTGATTTGTTGACGACAGAAGATGAGGTATGGGATTGGCTACAAACGGTACAGCAGCAGCTTTCTTTTTGGGAATTAAAAAAAGAGGAATGTGCAGAACATTTGTTTCTTATTAAGAAAAAGCTAATATTAATGAGAAAGATTTTAAGAAAACATTTCGAACATACTGCTGATGGTCTTGAGATCAATAGTACATTTTTGGCTTATTTGGAGGCAAATATAGAACTAGCACCTTTAACCTTCAAATTCATTAATCAGCAGTTAGTGACTATTCCACTTGGAAAAGTAGAAGAGATGATTGCATCGCTTATAGCGTATGATGCTCTGAGTTTATTGGCGAATGGCAAACTAAGTCATTTGAAACGATGTGCGAATGAAGATTGTGTATTATTGTTTATGGATGAACATGGACGTCGAAAATGGTGCTCCATGAAAATATGCGGTAACCGGAATAAAGTAGCTACATATCAACAACGACAATCGGATGAACAGTAGAAATCAACTTACACAAGAGTTGATTTTTTTTGATTCAAATTAACTAACCTCTAAAATTGTATTTGACAGGTTAGTTAATTCATCCTAAACTATGTTTAGGATGGAGGTGTATCATATTGGAAAAATCAGCAGTAGTCGAATCGAAAAGAAAGGTATCTCTGCTCGTACGATATTTTGCGAAGATGAAAGGACAAAGTACTAATCCGTTACAAGTAAATGTAAAAGAAGCGTTATTAGCTTTAACAGGCGGTTTTCTTACCATTTTCATCTTACTATATTTAACAAAAGTTACTGCGGCAGAGTGGTTAATGGCTCCATTTGGGGCTAGCTGTGTATTAGTATTTGCGGCATGGAATGCCCCATTATCTCAGCCTAGAAATGTTATCGGCGGGCATTTTATATCAGCGTTGGTGGGGTTAGTTGTGTACTACTTATTTGGAAATGAGCCATGGACGTTGGCATTAGCAGTAGGGATTGCAATCGCAGCTATGATGGTAACAAAAACAACACATCCGCCAGCGGGGGCGAATCCGATTATAGTTATTTTGGGCGCTTATAGTTGGAGCTACTTATTTACACCTGTGCTATTAGGTTCAGTAGTGATTGTCGGTATGGCTCTTTTGATCAACAACTTACGTAGTAACAGGAGTTATCCGGTTTTTTGGAAGTGATAGACAGAATAAGGGGTGTCCAGAAACCATCATAATATTTGTCAAGTCATATCAAAAAAACGTCGTTTTATTTATTGAATCATTTCATCCAAGAGTATGTGCAGATGACATGACCCAACGAGAGAAAGTTTGTACGATAAATCGTATAAACAGGTTTGGATAGACCCGTGAAGCGAACTCTTTGTACGATTTTTCTTATAAATGGACGCCAACAGACTCGTGGAACGAATGCTTTGTACGATTTTTCTTATAAATGGTCGTCAACAGACTCGTGGAAGTAACGCTTTATACGATTTTTAGTATAAAAGATCATAGGCGATTGGAGCGCAAGCGTTGTACGAAATATCGTACACAATTTAATCAACAGCTTCACACCAATATTTTTACATCTTAATGAAGGAAGAAGGCATACGTCTCGCTACTTTCCTACAGAAGCATATACAAAAAAGTTGGGCGGAAAAACATTACGTTTTTTCGCCCAACTTTTTTGTTAGGGACTTATTGGGTAGCCCTTTTATTGTTACAAAAGGGCTATGGATAAAATAAATAGTTGTAAAGACATAAATTTATGTGTATAGTGTATATAAAGTATATATACATTATTTTAATTTGAAATGAGGAGTAGGCATGCAGATCGTCATTTCTAATCAGACGAAGGAACCGATTTATGAACAAATAACCAATCAAATAAGAGCAATGATATTAGCAGGAGAATTAACAGAAGGTGAGCCGATTCCGTCGATGCGTACACTCGCCAAAGATTTACAAGTAAGTGTCATTACAACAAAACGGGCGTATGAGGAGTTAGAAAAGGTTGGTTTAATTTATTCGATTGTAGGCAAAGGATCATTCGTTGCTGAGCAAAATATAGAGTTGATGCGAGAGAAAAAGTTACATGCGATAGAGGAACAGTTGACGGTAACGATTGAAGCGGCAAAAGAATTAGGTTTATCATTAAAAGACTTACAACAAGTGCTATCGATGCTATATGAAGGTGAGGAATAAACAAATGGAACATATTATAGAGTTGAACAATGTTAGTAAACAATTTAAAGGATTCAAACTGGAAAATGTTAATTTAAAAGTAAAACAAGGATATATTACCGGGTTTATCGGAGCAAATGGAGCGGGAAAATCTACAACGATTAAGCTCATTATGAATTTACTTAGACCAGATACTGGCGAAGTGAAGGTGTTTGGCAAAGATTATGCTAGTCATGAAAAATGGATGAAGCAACAAATCGGCTTTGTTTATGATGCGAATGTGTATTATGAAGGTTTAAAACTATCGGTTATTCGTAAAATAATTGCTAATGCGTATGACGATTGGGATGATACATTATTTGAGCGTTATAGAGATATGTTTGAATTACCACTTAATCGACCAATTAAATTATTTTCAAAAGGAATGCAGATGAAAGCATCATTAGCTCTCGCACTTGCTCATCAACCTAAGTTATTAATTATGGATGAACCAACAGCGGGGCTTGACCCAATTGCTCGACGTGAATTATTAGAACTGTTACAGCAACTAATGATGGACGAGGAGAAAAGTATTTTTTTCTCAAGTCATATTACGACTGATTTGGATCGGATTGCTGATTATATCGCCTTTATTAGACAAGGTAAGTTAGAGTTTTATTCTTCTATAGAGGATATTAAAGAGCAATTTGCTGTTGTAAAAGGAGATACTGCTTTACTGGATAGAGATACACGTAGTTTCTTCTCGGGTATTAGGGAAACGGATGCTGGTTTCCAAGCGTTGACGAGTGAGCGAGTAGAGGTAGAACATTTATTTCAACATGACGTCATCATTGAACCAGCCAGTTTAGAAGATATTATGTACTATATGAAAGGGGGAAAATAGCATGTGGCAGTTAATTAAACGAGATGCAATTATTCAAAAAACATTTCTCTATGTATTTATACCGTTTCTCGTCTTTTTTATTTGGATGGATATGCATCCGATCATTACTTTTATAGTGGCTAGTGTATATATTCCGTTTAATGCGCTAATTTATGATGCAACAGCATCTACACATGTACTGTTAAATTCTTTACCATATAAACGGTCTGAAATTATAGCTGCTCGCTATGTAGGATCGTTACTATACGCAGCGTTATCGATCATCATTTCGATGGGGGTCATGTATTTATTTTCACTTTCCTATTCTTGGGATCATATTTTTATAGCAGTACTGGTAGTTTTACTCATTATTTCAACAATGTATCCTTTTTTATATTTATTCGATGGAAGACATTTGCCAACCATTATGATGATCGTTCTAATGCTTTTTCTGATTGGTTCTAGACCACTCGCATGGTTATTTACAAACAAATTCACAGCTATCTATGATTTTATCACATCACTTTCGATGGTAACGATAGTCAGCTCGTCCGCAGGTCTAGCGATTTGCTTATTTTTATTATCATGGTTATTTACAACGAAACGTTATGAGCAGCGTTCATTTTAAAATTACTGTTAATAGTTCCATATTAGTTTGTGTTGGTTCATGCACAATAATTAACATTGCAGTATGCAACGTAAAGTGCAGTAAGGCATAAAACTGATATGGAACCGATTTATTATTATATTCTACTCAAAAGTAAATGAATTTCGGTTGTTTTTTCGTAGTGTTTGGAGTTTTCGCTTTGCAAATTTTCTAGTATTCATATCACTGTCATATAAACATTCCTCTAATAAATCTTCCGATACATCCACAGGTACGATGTTTCTTTTATGTACACAATATTCTCCAATATCGCTAACTAATTTCTTAAAGGCAGAAAAGCCATCCAGTGAGGTGATCCATACGCAAAGGGACTCAAATTTTCTGTTAGTCGCTCGATTTCCTCGCTTACGAAGTGAGCATAACATGGTATCGTATTGAGTATAAATTGCTTGTTTCGCTCCGTTGCTTCCATTAACAGCAAATAAATATAGAAGCTCGCATAACTGCTGGAATCTCCAACGATCTACTTTTTTATTGTCTCCTTCTCGCTATAGAAATGAAAAACTTAACGTTATTATAAAGTGAACAGTTGATGAATAACGCTCATATTAACATATCTACAGTTGATTATTAGTATTTTCTATTGCTGTATAGTGTATCCCCATCGCTCAGTGAAATGTAATAATATGTAATATTTGTTACTGAGCCAAAGGGATACGTTAGTAAAAGTTAAGTTTAAAGTATAGGTTATGTTGGATGCTCAGCTTTGCAAGCTGGTATATTTCCTTGTACAGTTCTATGCTGTCATTATTATTTTCGTATAAGGTGAGCGACAAATCAACAGTCAATATTGCTTTAACTTAAGCTACAAGAAATTCTCCCCTCGAACAGATGACAATTTAAACCATTTAAAACGTCTAGTCGATAAGCCTTCTTGCTAGTTTACATAGCTGCCCGTACACTTAGATAATGGAGCAGGTTTGCGAATATAGTAATATAGTATGAGGTAAAGGTAATAGATAGGAGCAGTATAGATAGATAAGTTATTAGCATGTGGATAAGTATAGGGAGAGATTGTATTGTCAAAAAAATTTAATAGAGTGTTATTAGTAGGTATATTAGTTTTAGTAGCATGGCTAGTATTCAAAGAAGTGCCAAATTTAAGTAATGGATTTCAGTCTGCGGATAAAGTGATCGTCATCGATGCAGGTCATGGGGGTAAAGATCCAGGAACGATTGGTTTTAGTGGTCAGTATGAAAAAGAGATGAATTTAGCAATTTCCAAAAAATTAATGAAAAAGTTGAAAAAAGAAGGTTATAAAGTTTATTTAACGAGAGATAATGATGAATATGTAGATAACATGTTGCGGGCAAAACTAGCAAACGATAAAAAAGCTAGAGTGTTTGTTAGTATTCATGGTAATGCGGTCGAAAATAATGATACTGCAAATGGCGTGCAAGTACTGTATTTTCCTAGCAGAAAAAGTTCGATTGGTAATGTTAGCAATGATAAGCTTGCCCAAACGATGATGAGGACGATAACAAAAGCAACGGGCGCAAGTGACAGAGGAATTGTAGAGCGTGAAGATTTAATTGTCCTTAATCAAACGAAGATGCCAGCAATTATTGTCGAAGCCGGATTTTTGACGAATGAAGCGGAAGAAAAACGGTTGTTTACCGATGCTTATCAGAACAAAGTAGTGGATGGTATAGTGGAGGGACTTAAAGCATATTTTAGTATGCAAAATTCCCGTTAATTGAAGTGCCGTTATGCTCGTGTTTGTGGAGTTATTTTGCTGCTGGAGTAATAGTTAGAAGATGGAGCGAAGGCGAATGAAACAAATTTTAATAATAGATGATGATGTTTATATCGGTAATATGCTGGAAGAGGTACTGACGAAAGAAGGCTATCGCGTTTGGCGTGCTTATTCGGGGACAGAAGCGATGTTACTACTGAATGGCTGTACACCTGATCTTGTGCTACTTGACTTAATGTTACCTGGACTTGCCGGTGAAGAGGTGCTTCCGAAGCTGACGGGTATACCAGTTATTGTTGTAAGTGCAAAAGTAGATGTGGCGAATAAAGTGGAGTTATTATTAAATGGAGCAGTTGATTATATGACGAAGCCTTTTCACGTTAAAGAGTTACTTGCTCGAATTACTGTTCAGCTGCGTAGACCAACCAGTTTAGGAGAGACAGTGTTGCTAGTTTTTGACGATATTCAAATGAATACAGTGGAGCATGATGTTACGGTCATGGGTATTTCGGTCAAATTGACAAGAACAGAATATGCGATTCTTAAGTTACTGCTGCAAAATCCAACGCAGGTGATTACTAAATCACTACTGTTGGAGCGAATTAGCGAGGATACTCCCGATTGTACAGACAGTTCATTAAAAATGCATATAAGTAATTTGCGAAAAAAACTGCGTGAAGCCAGTGGCAAAGATTATATTGAGGCAGTGTGGGGAATAGGGTTTAAGCTAAACAACGCGGGATAGTCTAAAAAATGAACAACAGAAATCTTTACGATTTCTTTACTATGATCTTTACTCCTTTCTTTATCCTTGTTTGATAGCATAGCCATATTAGATGAAAGGAGACATTATTTATGACAGAATATATTGTTACAACTGATCAATTGACGAAAGACTACCAATCCTTCCGGGCGTTAGATGGACTAGCTATGCATGTTCCTAAAGGAGCGATTTATGGTTTTATTGGGAAAAATGGCGCTGGTAAAACAACGTTAATGCGCTTAATTTGTGGACTGCACCAACCTACTTCTGGCGGGTACACGTTATATGGAGTTAGTCATCGAAACAAGCGTATTAAGCAGGCACAGCAACGGATGGGAGCAGTCATTGAAACACCAGCCATTTACTCCGATATGACAGCAGCGGAAAATTTAAAAGTGCAATATCAAGTACTCGGTTTACCTTCCTATAAAGGAATAGCTGAGTTGCTGCAACTGGTGGGCTTAGATAGAACGGGCAAAAAGAAAGCCAAAAACTTTTCACTTGGTATGAAGCAGCGCTTAGGGATTGCTGTAGCACTCGCCGGTAACCCGGATTTTCTCGTACTGGATGAACCGATTAATGGATTAGACCCACAAGGGATTATTGAAATGCGAGAGCTTATTTTGAAATTGAATCGAGAGCAACAAATAACGATTTTGATTTCTAGTCATATTTTGGTGGAATTAACGCACCTCGCCACGCATTATGGTTTTATCGATCAGGGACGTATGATCAAAGAAATGAGTGCGGAGCAATTAGTAGCAGCATGCAAAAAGTATATACGGATGGAAGTAACGAGTACGAAAATACTTGCCCGCATTTTAGACAGTTTACAGGTAGAGTATAAAATTTTAAGTGAAACAGAAGCTAATGTATTTGCGCAAGTGAACGTTTCCCAGCTGACATTGATGCTTGCCAAAGAAAATTGTGAAGTTATTTCGATGCAGGAGCATGGTGAAAGCTTAGAGAGCTACTATGTTAATCTAGTGGGAGGCGCTTTATGATGAACAAACTATTGGCAGCTAATTTTACAAGACTATGGAAAAATAAATTATGGTATGTTGGTATAATCGTTATGTTTGGCTGGGCAGTCATCATGCTGGTTTCGACGGATCGAACGAACGCTGAAGTGCCAGTGTTGGAAGATTTCTTTTTTCAGTATGCGCCAGTGATCGGTTTATTTTGTGCTGTTTTCACTAGTATGTTTATTGGAACGGAATATCATGATGGCACGATAAGAAACAAAATCATTGTCGGTCATACTCGACCAGCTATTTATGTAGCTAATTTAATTGTTTGTACGGTTGCTGGTCTGATCATGGTTGCTGTTTGGATTGCGGTTATGCTCGCAATTGGCATTCCTTTGTTGGGTTTATTTGCTAGCAGTTTGTCGATCATATTGGCGTATGTCGGTATTACAGTTGTAATGATCGCAGCTTTTGTTTCTATTTTCACACTTGTTGGCATGTTATCTCAAAATAAAGCAGGAGCAGCGGTTACGACATTGCTTCTATTATTTGTTTTGTTTTTCGTAGCAAGTTACTTTAATAACAAATTACACGAGCCAGAAATGTATGGCGGAGGTCCAACTGTTTCGGAAGTGGACGGGGAAATTTCTATGGAAATGTCCGAACCAGAGCAAAATCCCGACTATGTAGAGGGGAATAAACGAAAAATATATGAGTTCATCGTTACTTTTCTTCCGACTGGTCAAGGGATAATGATGTCCAATATGTCGGCTGTACGTTTGCCATTGTTGCCGTTATATTCGCTCGTCATCGTTTTTGCAACGACAGCATGCGGTGTTTTTTTATTTCGAAGAAAAGATATTAAATAACACGAACAGGGAGAGAGGAATGGCGGCATGATATTTTGGCTTACGATAAGTTGTGTAGTGCTGATAGTTATTACTGTAGCGTTGGGGTGTAAAATTGTTGCACTACACCATGCCGCCAATGAAATTCGACTTGGCTTGCAGGAGCGATTAAAGCAGGATACGAATACGTTGCTTACCATCTCGAGCAATGATTGCACGATGCGGAGACTAGCGCAGTCTTTGAATGAACAATTGGTACTATTGCGGCATGAGCGTAGACGATATCAACAAGGAGATAGAGAATTAAAAGAAGCCATTACCAATATATCGCATGATTTGCGTACGCCGCTTACAGCGATTATGGGATATTTAGACTTAATTAATCGAGAGGTTACAGCGGAAGAATTGACAAGATATCTTACTTTTATAGAAAATCGTACGACAGCTTTGCAGCAATTGACGGAAGAATTATTTCACTATGCTATTGTTGCATCTGAACCGGAAAAGCTGCTTCTCGAACCGGTAAATTTGAATCGTGCATTAGAAGAAAGTATCGCAGCTTCTTATGATACCCTGCTTGAGCAATCGATTGTACCAACGATTAACATACCTCACCAAACAATTACGTTACCTCTTAATGATGCCGCCTTATCACGTGTATTCAGCAATATACTTAGTAATGCTTTGAAATACAGCGATGGTGATTTGGCGATTTCCTTATCTGAATCGGGAGAAATCATCTTTACAAATACAGCGGCAGGGCTGACCGAAATAGAAGTGGCGAAATTATTTCACCGCTTTTATACCGTCGAAGCAGCTAGAAACGCTACAGGTTTAGGACTAACTATATCGCAAATACTAATTGAAAAAATGAATGGGGAAATAACCGCTAACTATGATGATAATAAGTTAACGATTAGTATTCGCTGGAAGTGACATGGTGAGAGTTATGATGAAAAAAGAAACTGACGTCTATAAAATATAGACGCCAATGTTAATTTACTCTACTGTGAGTATACTTACATTTCCTGTAAGGGTTTCTGCGGGAAGCTGTGTATAGAACTCTTTTGGAGATATACTCGCCGCGAGATTGAAAGTTCCCAGTTTTTGTATCGTTATAACTAAGTCAAAAGTTATTCCTTTTTCTAAACCAGCTTGTAGATCGCTTACGTATTGCGACTGTTCAAATTTAAAAATAAGGTTGTTACCAGAGAACGAGGATTCATTTGTTTCTCCGAAATAAGGAATGTTTTCGATGCTTACATCATTTTGACTCAAATTAACGGGTGGTTCTATAAATCTAACTTGAAATACTAACCTATTTAGTATTGTTTCCGGACTTATTTTTCCTGTAATAGTTACAGGAATAGTAATTTTTTCATTAACTTTAGCGTATGTGGGTGCATCCAACCTTGTTTCTATATAGAATTCTGGTTTTGTAGCAATAATAGGTTGTAATTCACCTGTCATTATTGCTTGCTGACTAGTTAGTATTTGAGGTGTTTCTTCTAATGTCCGAAGCTCAAAATCTACGAAATAAAGCCCTTTTTTTTGCAAAGTAACATCAAATTTAATAACTAGACTTAACGATGTTTCAAATAAAACATAATCTGATAATCGAATACCGTTTGGGCCACCCCAAGCTACAATAAGTGGCTTCGTACTGCTACCTTCTTGTATTATTTCTGGTTGTCCTAGTGGATTGTTTGCACTAAATATAATATCTTGACTCGTGAGATTATGAACTGTTGCATATATTTTAGTAGTGTGTTTTGCATCCTCTTTCGATATATTTCCCAGCACATTTAGTTCGGCTTGTTGATTTTTATTGTACTGAAAAGTATTAAATCTCGGATGTATTTTTAAGTTACTATTAAATGGAGTTTGAAAAATATACTCATTTGATTTATTAGATAAACGTCCCTCTTTGTCACGTGACTTCACATAGTACACTGCTGCACTGATATCCGGATTCATATCATTATAAGTAAAGTGCGTAGTAGTGCTAGAGCCTATTTTTCCACCATCCCATCCATTAAATATATCGTAAGCTACAATATTAGTTGCATCGCTAGGTGCATCCCACGAAAATGTGATCGAGGAGCCAACACGTTCAGATGCGGTTAGACCACTTGGTGCATGTGGTTTGTCCAACGGACTAATTTCCGTAAGACGTATGAAGTTAAACACCATTTGAGCGGTCATTTCTCTAGTGAGCGTGCCCTTCGGGTCAAATTTACCATTCGCATGTCCTTGCAATAGTTTTGCACCCACAACTAGGTTTACAAAAGGTCTGGCCCAAGCCGAAATCGTGTCTTCGTCTTGAAAATAACGTATAGAATCTGCTGAGTCATCTATGTTTTCTTTCTTAATGATGTTCCATCCATAACTTAAAAACTTAGCAGCTTGTTCTCTAGTTAATGATTCACTTGGACGGAACTTACCATCTTCAAATCCGTTCGTTATGCCTGCTTTATAGGCAGCAGTTACATATGGTGCTATAGTCAGCTCGACATCATTGAAAGCTTCAGAAGATGTCAGTGACAAATCAACTGGTAACTGCAATGCTTTCACTAAAGTTACAATGAAATCTCCTCTTGTTATGACTGACTTTGGTTGGAAATGTTGCGATGTTATACCGTTCATAATTCCCTTTTCCGTTAACTCAATAATAGCTTTTTTCGCATACGACTGATCAATATCGGAATAGGACTTGTCCGATGCAATTATGTACTGTACGTTAACTGACACAGTGGCCATAATAAGGATGAAGAACACAATTGCAAATTTTACAAATTTCATAAAAAACCAACTTTCTTTTCAATTTTTATCACCTTATATTACCATGAATGTGGCGTTTATTCACTACTATGATTTAAAAACCGAATAGTATAATACGAGAGTTAACGCAAGATATTCGGTAGAAGTAATGCAGCAAAATAAGAAAACTGTCCACCAACGATAGGTTGGTAGGCAGTTTTCTTATCTCTGAGCCTATATAGTGGCTGCATATTACATAAGATATACTGTATAAACAAGTAATCCTGATAAGTGGCTAATGATAATTACCTAACTATCAAATAAACTAGAACGAATCATCAAGTTATAGTAATAGTAATAACTTAATCTACTTCAACCTCGCTCATCAGCGCATGCGTATTGCCTTCCGTATCATGAAAAAATACCATCCAAGTTTCGCTGCTACCCATTTTAGTTACAACATGTGGCTCATCGATAAAAGTAACATCTTTACTTAATAGCTGATCGTATGTATCTTGGATATGACTAACTTGAAAATAAATGACGGAACTAGCGTGAGCAAATTGCTCTTTTTCGGGAAGACTTAACATGATCCGCAATCCATCACACGTAAAGAAAGCCATTCGATCCGTCTGAAATAGTAGTGAAAGAGCCAATGTTTCCTTATAAAAATTAATCGCTCTTGATAAATCATGTACAGGTATACTTATTTGTCCAACGCTCTCAATTAATCTAGTATCCATAATACATCGCTCCTTTAATATGGTGACATTATTTTTTCTCCTCTAACAATCTAACTAGCCGAGCCATATCATTTCTTATCAATTGTAACTCTGTCTCCAATGTTCTATTTAATTTAGCAGTGTTATTGGCTGTCCGTACAATGGAAACTATTAATAATGTGATTACAGATGTTACAATTAATAGATATAAAATGCTGTAAATAGACACAACGCTAGTAGGCATAAAGTTCACCTCTCAATTGATATTTACACATATTTCTTTAATTGTATTTTTTGTTTGTAATATCATAATATCACAGTTATGTTGTGGTAAAGTAGATTAAAGAAGTTTAATGGAATAGGGGGAGAATTTGTTTATGTTACGTCGAGCATTACAATCTATTGGAACATCACTATTGATTATTTTAGGTGGAAGATTTGTGATAGGTTACTTTAAAGATGGAACGTTTTATATTGTGGAGTTGATAATGGCAATCATCGGATTACTGCTATTGATTAATTCTTTCCTGATTAAAAAGAAACAAAAATTTACGCAATAAGCGAAGCAAACATAATTCAATGCAGTATACTAATTTAAAAGTAAGAAACAGAAAGATCAAAGTTCTCATAGATGGAGAGGAACTTTTATGCACCGGTATAATTGGCTCGAAAAGATATTGTTTTTACCTACTCGTTTTGAACGGGTAAAACTACAACGTGCATTAGAAGGGAAGACCATTCTTATTACTGGCGCTAGTTCAGGGATTGGTGAGCAAGTAGCTTATCTACTGGCGGATGTTAACGTTCATATGATATTGGTCGCTCGATCAGAAGAAAAATTGGCTGCAATAAAACAAAAAATTGAACAGAAAAGAGCACGGGTAACTGTTATCAAAGCAGATCTTAGAAATGATGATGAGCAAGACGTTGTGCTTCAGTATATACATGAACTGCCGGATGGACTAGATATTGTTGTTAGTAATGCTGGTCATTCTATTGTGCGTTCTATCTTTCATTCCTTGGATCGGTATCATGATTTTACGAGGACAATGGCGATTAATTATTTTGCGCCTGTTCGCTTGTTGTTATCTCTCCTCCCTCTTCTAGAAAAAAACCAAGGACAACTTATAAATGTTTCTACTATTAATGTGTTAATACAGCCACTTACCTATGGGGCAGCATATCAAAGTTCTAAAGCAGCTTTTCATGTTTGGCTACAATCGGTCGCACCAGAACTTCATGCACGGGGAATTATAACAACTTCCATTTATTTACCGCTTGTAAAAACACCAATGATTGTACCAACAACTGCCTATACTAAGATGCCTGCGATGAGCCCTGCTCATGTGGCAAACATCATTTGTAAAACGATGTATACAAAAAAGAGACAATATAAGCCTTGGTGGGGCGTTCCGTTGCAATGGGCATCGATTGGTTTGAGTGGCGTTTGGCTGAGAGTGACATCGCGAATAGTTAAAAGAGGGAGAGAGTGAAGTGACGGCGCTATTAAAAATACTATCGGTGTTGCTTAAACTGAAATTGCTCTCACCAATGGGCTGGTTTTATTTGATTAGAGCTATTTATAAATCAGGTATCAATCTAATGGTTATTTTACACTTTGCGGATAAAGTATATGGTTCGGCAACGGCTGTTGTTGATGAACAAGAGACATTAAGTTATCGACAACTGACAATAGATACAGAGCAACTAGCGGTTTATTTGCAGCAAAACTATCAAGTGAAACAAGGAAGTAAAGTAGCTATCATTTGTAATAATCAAATCAATCTAGTAAAAGCAATATTTGCAAGCGCTCAGCTAGGGGCACATATTTATTTGCTCCATGCCGAAATGAGTACGGAACAATGGGAACAGACATCGCAACAGCTTTCGTTTGATCTTATCATTTGTGATGATGAAAAATGTCCTATAATCATGTCAGCGTCATATGTACAGGAAGCAATCGCTCAAGGTGAAAGCCATTCCCGCCTTATATTGTCTACGAACGATATGAACATTTTAAAAAAGGAAAGTCATCTGAAAACAGCTACATTAAAGCGTTCTTTTGGCAGCAAGTTAATTGTATTAACAGGAGGTACAACCGGCATAGCTAAAACTGTCGCACACCAGCCTTCGATTATGCATTACATTTATCCGTTCTTTGCTTTTATTACACGACTACAACTAACCAAATATAAGCATGCTTATATAGCAACACCGATATACCACGGGTATGGGCTAGCGATGTTATTGTTACTTTTATTTATGGGAAAAAAGATTGTTTTACAAAAAAAGTTTCAAGCAGATATTGCCTGTAAGCTTATTGAAGCCCACGAAGTAGAATTTATAAGCGTTGTACCGACGATGATAACCAAAATGTTGCAAACGAGTGAAGCGAGTTTGTTTACCGTTCGTTGCATGGCGTCTGGAGGGGCGGAACTGCCTGTTACATTAGTCGAAAAGGTGCAGCAGCTGTTTGGAGCCATTTTGTATAATCTGTATGGAACTTCGGAATCTGGTACGGTGATGATAGCTACGCCAGAAGATTTGCATTATTCCCCAGCAACAATTGGTAAACCAATGTATGGCGCACACATTCAAATTCAAAATGACCATGGTGAAGAAGTAGACGATAAACAAATTGGGCAACTTTTTATAAAAAGTAGATGGTCGAAATATAGTGACAGAAAACGTTGGATAGCAACAGGTGATTTGGGTTATCGTGATACAGCAGGACATTATTTCTTATGTGGACGGATAGATGATCAAATAGTTTCTGGTGGAGAAAATGTGTATCCCTTTGATGTGGAGCAGCAATTATTAGCTCATTCGGACGTTGTAGGGGTTGCTGTTATTGGAGTATATGACGAAATATTTGGCCAAAGGTTACGAGCTTATGTAGAGTTAACGCCATCATCCACTGTTACAGAAAAGGAATTACTAGTCTGGTTGCGGTCGAAACTCGCTCGTTATCAGCTACCAAGAGATATTGTTATAATGGAACAATTACCATATACAGCACTAGGAAAAATGGATAAAAAGAAATTGCGAAAAGATAGCGTTTGAAAAAATAATCAGGGTATAGTTATATTACTGCAAACATCTCTTTAGTGGCGTATCCCTTTCGCTCAGTGATGTTATAAATGGGTTAATAAGGTTCTTATGGTTTTATTTACAACTAGAAAAGCCCCACTGAGCGATGGGGATACGCTTTAAAAGGTGTACGATGGTACAGAGTCTTGCTGGTGGGGATAATGAAAAAAGTCAGATGTGACAAAATATATAATTAAATATAGTGATTATTGTTGATAATGGAAACTTCAAGAGTAAGGGGAGATTACATATTAATTCATTTATAAAGGCGCTGGATCGGCAGTATGGTGCAGAAGTAGTGGAGAGAAAGATTCGTTATGACAAAACTATTGTAGAATATCAGTGTCAGTGGTTAGCGCGAGAAGCGAAGCAGGCAGTTCTTTTTCATCGGATTGAAACCCCATTTCAAATGTTATTAGATCAATATCAGTTAGAAATTCCAGAAGGGACTTATACGCTTGCTTTCTATTGGGAAGATCGTCCGTATAACGTATACTTTTGGCGAGATTGTCAAGGACAGTATTTGGGGGCTTATTTTAATATTGTAAGAAACACCGAAATTAGTGACGAAGCAGTATCATTCGAAGATTTAATTATTGATGTTGTTGTTCTTCCGAATGGCGATTATTTTGTGCTAGATGAAGATGAGTTGCCAGAGGCATTGGATACATTTGAAAATGGGATAGTTGCTGAAGCGCTACTTGCTTTGACGAGTGCTGTTCAACATATTATGGTGCAAATTCAGGAAGAAGTAGAGCGCGATTATCGGCATGAAATGTTTACTGAGTGATGGGGATACGGCTTTAAAAGGAAGGGCAGAGTATACGATAGTAGGATGAAACAGGAGCTGCAAAGGGGTGATTGGAGTTAAGAAAGTGGATTTTACCGAATTGAAAAACGGGATATTAGCATGTAGAGATTGCGAGAGTAAGTTTGGATTTACGCCCGTTCCTATCTTTCAAGGGAAAGAGCATTCACTTATAATGCAGATTGGGCAAGCGCCTTCGCGAACAGTGCATCGGACCAACAAACCTTTTAATGATTTGTCGGGAGAAAAGTTGAAGTATCAATGGTATCAAATTACAGATGATGTTTTTTATAATGAGGATAACTTTTATATGGCATCGATGGCGCATTGCTTTCCCGGAAAAAACAGTAAAGGAGGAGATAATCCGCCTCCAATGGCTTGTGCAAGAAAATGGTTGCGTACAGAGATAGAGATGGTACATAACGAGTTGTATATTATTATTGGAGCAAAAGCGGCTAAGTTTTTATTTCCTGATGAGAAATTTAGTGAGCTTGTGAAAAAAACTACAGTGCTGAATAATAAACCGGCAATAGTTTTGCCTCATCCATCTCCCGCCAATATTAGGTGGTTTACAGCTAACCCATCGTTTGAGAAAACAAGAGTTCCAGAAATTAAAGATATAGTCCATCGTGTGCTACAGTTAAGTTGATTGTGTTTTGAAAGTACGGATGCAATGGTTTGATAATATTAACTAAAAAAATTTTGTTTGAACAAAAAGATGTGATATTATTTATCCATTACGTATTTCAATTGGAGGAGTGATTGTAGTGGCTTTAAATCCTTATTTGATTTTTGATGGTAACACTCGAGAAGTCGTTTTGTATTATGCTCAAGTATTTGGACTTGAGGAGCCGAATATGATGACATTCGGGTCTGTGCATAACGACCAGCTAGCGCCAGGCTCTGAAGATTTGATTATGCATACGTTTTTAGAGATTGCCGGAACGAAGTTAATGTTTTCTGATAATTATCCGGGAATGCCTTATAGCCAAGGGAATAACTTTACTCTTGCTTATGTAAGCAATGATGAAGAAGCGATCAAAGAAATATTTGAAAAGTTGAAACGGGAAGGCGAAGTAAAGATGGAGCTTCAAGAAACACCTTGGAGCAAATGCTATGGTTCTTTGACGGATAAGTATAATATAGAGTGGCAATTTAGTCACGAGGAATAAAATTGGCGAACATAACTATAAATGGCGGGCGTTATCAGACTTTATGTCTGATAATTGCTCGTTTTTTTATTTTTAATTAACGACTAGTATGTATTGGGATCAATTATTCATTGACAAACTTAGTCGTTCGTGTCAAATTAAAGGCACATTTTCGAACAACTGTTGGGAGGTCCTTCATTGACAAAGCGTATAATAAATATGTTAATGAATCGTTCATTATTTACAAAAATTTTTATATCCATCTGCATCGTAGCTATGATTGGTATATTTGGAACGGCAATTATTTATCAAAAATATTTTAAAGATATTTTAATTGATATTGAGATCGATCGTGTACAACGTTCTATTAATCAATCAGCTTTAAACTTAGATAGTCAACTAAGTAAAATCGTTAATGATATGTTTTACTTTTTTGAGTATTCTGATTCGGGGTTGGACTTGTTAAAAGCGGACATATCACAAAGTAAGTTGACGAACGATAGGGAAGAGGCAAATAAAATTTTGGAAGCGTTTCAAATGCGTTATTCTGGAGATGTTGAGTCTGTCTTTTTTTATCGAAAAGATGCGAATGGTTCAGAATACTTTCTGCATGATCCAAGGTTTAATCGTAATCCGATGATTGATTATAAGGCTCATCAATGGTATCAAATTTTTCAGCAGAAGCAACATCTTCTTTGGACTAAACCTACGAGGGATCATCTTTTTTTCCAAGATGTTTCGCAACAAACGGTATATTTGACGATGTCTAAATATGATGTTTTGGATCGGGATGGGATATTTGTTGTTCGCATCAATGCCAAAATGTTCAGAGATGCTTTCCGATTACTGATTGGTAATGATCTTTATATCGAATTATCAGATGCTAGTGGACATCTTGTTTATTCTTCATTTCCACCAAAACCAAGCGACGATAGTGAGAACTGGTTGGAGATGGCGGCGTTAATGGAATATTCCGGTTATACGGTGCATGCCTTTGCTAACAAGCAAATGTTAATGGAAAAAGTAAATAAGATTGGCAAGGTTCGCTTCTTTGTAATCGTAATTGTATTAATTATTACATTAATTATTTCTGTCATTCTCTCGATGACGTTAGTCAAACCAATTCGCACATTATTGAACTTAATGAAAGTAGTGGAAAAAGGTGACTTTAATGTCCGATTTCCAAGTAAATATAAAGATGAAATTGGTGTATTAGGTTTAGGTTTTAGCAAAATGGTGTTGAGAGTTTCGGAGTTAATTCAACGGGTGTATGTGGTGGAAATAGAGAAGATGGAGTCAGAACTGAGGCAGAAGGAAGCAACGATTATAGCGATGCAAAATCAAATTAATCCTCATTTTTTGTATAATACGTTGGAAACCGTTAACTGTTTAGCGATTGTACATCGTGTACCTAATATTACGCAAGTGAGTACAGCATTAGCTGATTTTTTTCGCTACTCGATAGAAAAGCAACAGATAGAAGTTACTTTACAAGACGAATTGCGGCACGTGGAAACGTATTTGTTAATCCAAAAAGAACGATACCCCGAGATTGAGTATCATCTCGCAGTTGCTACGGAAGCTTTGCAATATCCGATTATCAAGTTAGTGTTGCAGCCATTAATAGAAAATATTTATCATCATGCTTTTGTGGGAGAACGAGATTACTTTTTTCAAATTACAGGGTACATGGTGGACGAGCTTTCTTACGTTGTTGAAATAGAAGATAACGGAGAAGGAATGGATGAAGTAGCGTTAGATCAAATGATGCTCATGTTCGAACAAGTAGAATCTCCAATGATGATCGATCCATCTATAAAAAGTAAGAGTGCTAGACATGGTATTGGACTGTTAAATGTGCATACAAGAATTAGGCTACACTATGGTGTGCCTTATGGTTTAACACTATTACATTCTGTATTGGGCGGTTTAATTGTGCGTTTGCAATTACCCAGAAAACCTACAAATTTGCAAAACAAGGAGGAATAAAGATGAAAATTTTAGTTGTAGATGATGAAACTATTATCCAACAAGGAATTGTTACATTACTACAGGAGATAGGTATTACTAATTTAGAAGTCATTACAGCGAAAAATGGGAAAATAGCTTTAGAACTAATAGCAAACAATAAGCCAGACGTTGTTATGACGGATATTCGGATGCCAGTGATGGATGGATTGCAATTGGTTGGGTACATTTATGAGCAATACCCGCATATAGCAGTCATTATATTGACAGGGTATGCAGACTTTGGTTATGCGCAACAAGCATTAAAATATGGTGTGTTTGATTACTTATTGAAACCGATAACAAAAGATAGAATACAGGATGTACTTAGAAATTTTATGTTACAAACACCGAAAAAATGGTTAGGTAATTGGGAAATAGTTAGAGAGATGAAGGAGACAGTACAACTGCTCTGTCGTAGTGTGCTGGCAGAAGATAAAGCGAGTATCGAAAAGATTATGCAGCAGTGGAAACAGTTTTGCGATGAACAACAGTTCGTTTTGCTAGAGCTAAAACAGATCATGTCACACTTTTATTTGACATTTACTGCGGAGTTGATGGTACATTTACCGATCACCGCAGAACAACAATTAGAACTAGATCAAGTTGCTTCCTCCAGTGAGCAATTATTTTTGAATTGGCATGAATACTTAATCAAACATATGGAGCAAATGAAGGAGCGCAGATCGCCAAGAAATAAACGTGTGGTGGATGATGTCATGAAAGAAATAAGTAACAAATTTGGTGAGCCTGTATTGAATTTGCAACAATTGTCTGAGAGTAGTGGAGTGTCATCTGCTTATTTGAGTAAAATGTTTCGAGAAGTGATGAATAAGCCAATTACGCAATATATATGTGAATTTAGATTAGAACAAGTAAGACAACGATTGGAGCGGGACTCGAACGAAAAGATAAGTATTATTGCTGAACAGTGTGGTTTTAATGATTATCCGTATTTTTCAAAAGTGTTTAAACGAACATTTGGTGTTTCACCAGTCGAATATAGAGAAAAAATGTTATTTTAACCGCATGATGCGGTTTTAGTTTTTTTAAGACAATAAAAGGTGTTTGGCGACATGGATGAATCCCCTTACATTTTTTATAATCACGGTATAGCTTTTACAAAATCAGTTAGAGGTGATGAAGCATGAGAAGAAAAAACGTAAGAGTGCTGTTTCTAATGTTAAGTCTTTTATTATTAATGGGGGCATTAGTAGCGTGTAGTGGCAAGGATAATAAACAACCGGAATCTACACCGGTAAATGAGAGTAAGGAGAAGGAAACACCAAATGGAAGTTCCACTCCTGGAAGTACAGAAGGGAATACAGAAGCAGGACAAGGAGAACAAACGATAGAAGCGTGGGGAAAAGCGATAGCGGATCAGTATAAAGGAACAGAAATCAAGTTGGCGTTCGCTACGCATCCTTCGACGGAAGCATTTCAGAAAATGACCAAAAGTTTTGAGGAATTAACGGGTATTAAAGTACGCTGGGAAGTGATGGAACAAACGTATTTGAAAAATAAACAGTTGATGGATACTACTGCAAAAACAGGGACGTACGATGTGCTGATGATTGATAATTTTTGGAATGATGAGTATGTATCGAAAAAAGTAGTTATACCTTTAAATGATTACTTGAATGACTCGTCGTTGACACCTAGTTGGTTTGCGTATGATGATATTGTACCTGCTTATCGGAATATGTTTGCGAAACAAGATGGGACGGTATATGGCATTCCAACGGCGGGAGAGACAAGATTTGTAGCGTACCGCAAAGATTTGTTTGATAAATATGAGAAACAACCACCGAAAACAATGGATGAATTTTTACAGTTAGCGCAATTCTTTAACGGCAAAGAAGATGGTTTGTATGGGGTTGCTATGCGAGCACAACGTGGTATTCATTTTGCTTCGGGTTTAATGAGTACGATGTACAATTTTTCGGATGGAATACTGGATCAACAAACGGGAGAAATTACGATGAATGATCCTAAAATGGTAGCAGCTTTACAGTATTATATTGATTTGCTCCAAAATGCTCCACCTGACGTAGCATCCTACACACATGAAGAAGCGGTATCGGCGTTTATGTCTGGAAAAGTGGCAATGTGGTTAGATGCAACAGCCATTGCTCCTTGGATTATTGATCCGAATAAGTCACAAGTACATGATAAAGTCGGTTTTGTCCCTACTCCAGAAGGACCAGCAGGTAGAGCGAGTGCTTTAGCTGGTTGGACGATGGGAATTTCAGAGCATTCCAAAAATAAAGAAGCAGCTTGGGCATTCATTATTTATATGAATAGTAAAGTAAACAGTAAGGAGTATATTGAGCACGGAGGAGTATTAGTTAGAACATCACAATTCGAAGATCCAGATGTAATAGGAGATAATCCAATGTATCCAGTTATATTGGAAGCGCTTAAAGATGCAAATGCTTTGATGGAAAGAGGAATTTCTTGGGTTCCACCGCATGAGAAGTTAGGGCAGCTGCTAGATCGGGTTGGGTATTATGGCAGTATGGCATTAAGTAAGGAAATGTCAGTAGCAGAAGCAGTGGAAAAAGCGCAGCAAGAACTAGAAGAGATTGTAAAGCAATAATAAGCAACGATGATTAGAAGATGGGCTTCCTTGAGACATATGGATGGCGGAGGCAAGCCTATTCTTCTTTGTAGGGAAAGGGGATGGAACATATTGCGAACATTTTTTAGCCAACGAACGCATTTAATTTATATTTTACCGGCAATTGTAATTCTAGGCGTACTCACGATTGTTCCGACAGTATTGTTATACTTTTTAAGCATTACTAATTATGAACTGGGTGCTTCTTCATTTAAAATAGTATGGTTTGAAAATTACTTTCGTTTATTTAAAAGTGTGGAATTTCAAAAATCATTTTTTCTAAGTGTCTATTTTAGTGTTGTAGTGACGGCTATTGAATTAGTACTAGGTTTTTTTCTAGCTAAATTACTTGATCGAGAAATGCGACTCAAATCTGTTGTCTTCGCTTGTCTCATTGTGCCAATTGCGATGACACCAAGTATTACAGGACAAATATGGAAACTGATGTTTAATTCAGAATATGGTGTACTCAACTTTTTGTTGCATAGTTCGATAGGGCAAAAAATAGTGTGGCTCTCGCCCGAAAATGCTTTAATGTCAACAATGTTAGTAGATATTTGGCAAAACACACCGTTCGTAGCGCTTATATTGTATGCAGGATTAAGATCATTACCAGTAGATCCATATGAAGCAGCACTTACAGATGGAGCTAGCACTTTACAAGTGTTTCGCCATATTACGTTGCCACTTCTAAAGCCGATGATTTTGTTGGCAGTTATTTTTAGACTCATTGATTCCTTACGATTGTTTGATATTCCGTTTTCACTTACACAAGGTGGACCAGGTAGTGCGACGGAGTTTATGAGTTTACATGTTTATCGATTAGGATTTGCGCAGACAGGTTGGGTGGGGCGAGCATCGGCAGCAGCTATATTATTGATGATCCTTATTACTATCGTTAGTACGATATTGTTACGGTTTTTCCGGAAAGGAGCGAGTGATAAGCAATGAATATAACAAAAGTATGGTCCTCTGTAAATGGAATTGCTATTAGACTAGTCATTGTTATTGTTTGTCTCGTATCCGTATTTCCACTCTTTTGGATGTTGTTAGTTAGTTTAAAAACGGGTACACAAACGCTTGATCCGAGTCTGTGGATTTTTAAACCGACGTTAGAAAATTATAGAGAAACATTTTTGTATCGTAATCTAACGAGCTATTTGAGTAACAGCTTTATTGTAGTGGTCACGACGACGATCATTTCGATTGTAATTGGTGGTTTAGCGGCATATGGCTTTGCTAGATTCGAATTTAAGAAACGGGAAAACATGGCCTTTTGGGTGTTGAGTCTTAGAATGTTACCGCCGATAGCTACTGTTATTCCGTTCTTTGTCATGGCACAAATGCTGCAAATATTAGATACACATCTCGTCTTGATTATTTGTTATATGTTATTTAATATTCCATTTACGATTTGGATGATGCGAGGTTTTTTTGAGGAAATACCACTGGCTATTGAAGAAGCTGCATTAGTAGATGGCTGTACGAGATTGCAAGTGTTTATTCGAATATTGTTGCCACTAGCTTTACCTGGTTTAATCGCAACTGCTATTTTTTGTATTATTAACTCTTGGAATGAATTTGCGTTTGCACTGTTTTTAACTAGTTCAGCTGCGAATACTTTGCCAACGACAGTAACGTTATTTTTATCTATTACAGGGGTAGTATGGGGAGAAATGTCAGCTGTAGGTGTGATTACTATTTTACCGGTATTAGTATTTGCGATGATTGTACAAAAATATATGATTAGAGGTTTAACATTTGGTGGCGTAAAATAAACAGTTTTGTTCATAGAGGAATGTCATTATTAATGCAATCAAGAGGAGGCAGCAAAATGAGAGTAGCTGTTGTCGGCTGTGGGTTTATGGGGCAAAAACATGCAAATGCCTATAAACGGATGGCAGGAGTAGAGTTAGTTGCGGTATGTGGATGGCAAGAAAATAATAGAGAATTTATAGAGGAAACGTTTGGTACAGCATATTTTACGTCGTTCGATGAAATGTTAACCATTACTCGCCCGCAAGTCGTTAGTATTTGTTTACCCACTTATTTGCACAAGCAGTATACGATTAGAGCGGCTCAAGCAGGAGCACATGTCATATGCGAAAAACCAATAGCTACTTCTCTTTCTGATGCAGAGGAAATGATAGAAGCATGTGCAACATATGGTGTTCAACTCTATATCGCGCACGTATTACGGTTTTTTCCTAGCTATCAAAATATAGTGAATCAAATTAATGGTGGAGAAGTTGGGCAGTTAGGTATGGTTAGTACAAGGCGGGTGGTGGAACACCCAGGTGGAAAGGAACAATCTTGGTATAACGATGATGCCAAAAGTGGCGGAGTTATTGTTGACCTGATGATCCATGATACCGATTTTGTAAGAAGTCTATTAGGAGAAGTGGAAAGCGTTTACGCTATGCGTAAAGTATCTGTTGATCAACAATACGGAGTAGTGACGTACAAATTTGTCAATGGAACGATGGCTAATTTGGAAGCGTTGTGGGGTTTTCCGGGACCATTAACAGCAGCTTGTCGTGTTGCAGGAAAAGAGGGCGTTATTCGTTACAATAGCGAAACTAGTTCCAGTGTTCGAGTGCATAAAACGGCACTGGACCAGACAATACCATACGAAAAGTATGAACTCAGCCCATTATTAAAAGATGTGTATCAAGAACAATTAGAGCACTTTATGGAGTGCATCCAACTACAAAAACAACCAATTATTACGGTGGATGATGCGTTAGAAGCGTTACGTTTATCATTAGCAGCTAATCACTCTGCATTACTAGGTAAACCAATTGTAATGTCAGATTTTTATAACGAAATAAGTAAAGGAGGAAGGGGAGAATGAAGAAGCTTAAAGTGGGTATGATCAGTTTTGCTCATGCGGGTCATCCAGAAAATTATCTTAAAGGATTACTTAAACATGCAAGCGTAGAAGTAATCGGGATAGCTGATGAACAATATGATCGAGTAAGTAAATGGATAGAAGAGAAGGGATTAACGTATTATGATAACTACCACGATCTGTTACAAACCGATTGTGATGCCGTTATTATTTGCTCAGAATATATGGATCATGCCCAAATTACGATTGATGCTGCTAAGGCAGGTAAACATATTTTATGTGAAAAGCCACTCGGGTTGTCTAACGATGAGATGGAGACTATGGTTCGTATATGTAAACAATATAATGTGCAACTGATGACCGCTTTTCCTTGTCGTTATTTAACATCGATGATAGAAGTGAAAGAGATCATTGCCCGAGGAGAAATAGGAGACATCATTGCTATAAAAGGTACCAATCGTGGTGTTAATCCAGGTCATTGGTTTATTGATTCATCTCGATCAGGTGGCGGATCAATAATGGATCATACCGTTCACATCATGGATCTGATGAATTGGTTATTGGATTGTCCAGTCAAAGAAGTTTATGCAGAAGCAAGTACCGTTTTTTATAATATTGATGTGGATGACTGTGGATTGGTTCATATTAAGTTTGCCAATGATGTGATTGCTGTTATCGATACTAGTTGGTCGCTCACAGATTCTTTTCCGATGATATTTGATGTAACGATGGAGATAACGGGTACGAAAGGTGTAATATCAGTAGATGCGATGGCACAAAATAACGAAATATACAGTGACCGCGCGAATAAAGCACAGTGGATCTTTTGGGGAGATGATCTAGATTATCTGCTAGTAACTGCTTTTGTTGATGCTTTACTGCATAATAAAGTTGTTCCAATTACGGGGGAGGATGGTTATAAAGCGACTGCGGTAGCACTGGCTGCTTATGAATCGCTTCAACGTAAAGCACCTGTTCCTATGGCAATATATGCAGATGAGGTGAGCGGATGAAGCAATTACGTATCGGCATTGTTGGAATGGGGATTCGAGGGAAACTGTATGCCCAAACACTAGCACAAAGTCCGTATGCTAAGCTGCAAGCGATTAGTGATTCGTCATCAAAAACGTTAGAACTAAGTACAAAGCAATTTAATGTACAGGGATATACGCAAGTAGAAGAAATGTTAGATGCTGAAGAGCTAGACGCACTTATCGTGGCAACACCTGACTATTTACACCGCAATCCAGTACTGACAGCAGCGAGAAGAGGAGTTCATCTATTAATTGAGAAACCATTTTCGACGAGTGTGGAGGAAGCAGAAGAAATGGTAGCAGTGATTGAGCAAGCTGGAGTAAAGTGTATGATTGCATTTGAAAATCGTTGGAATAGCCCCTTCGTAGCAGTAAAGGAAGCGATAGATAATGGGGAGATTGGAAAAATAATTAACATCAATTCTCGGTTGAACGATACGATCGAAGTTCCTACTACGATGATAAAGTGGTCACAAAATTCCACCCCAGGTTGGTTTTTATTTCCACACTCTATAGATTTGGCATTATGGCTCAAACAGGTTAAACCGACGCAAGTGTTTGCGGTAGGTACGAAAAAGAAACTTATTGGGATGGGTATCGACACCTATGATTCTATTCAAGCGATTATGTCATTTGAAGATAATACGCATGCGACTTTTACATCTAGCTGGGTTTTGCCAGAACATATGCCGATGATCTATGATTTTAAGTACGAGATTATTGGAGAAAAAGGGGCGTTTTATGTTGATCTAGCGGAGCAAATGGTTCGTCAAGTGACTGATCGCTATAAACATATGCATACACTGGGCACTTCTATTAATAAACAATTGACGGGAGCCGCCAGTTATATGTTACATGATTTCATAGATCATCTTCGATTAGATAGAATGCCAGAGGCATCCGCTAGAGAAGGTCTACTGAATACCCGCATTGTAGATGCGATTCATCGTTCGATAGAACAAGGTACGGTGCAGTATTTATCATAGATGATACACATGCAGCAGTACAAAAAGGCAGGTTGGAAAAGATATCACTTTTCCGACCTGCCTTTGTTAGTGCGCCACGCATGGCACGTAACTAGGCGGTGAAAGTCCGCTATGGGGGCTGGCAGCTGCCAACCATTAGCCAAGAGCAAGGGTGTCCACCGTGAGGTGGAATCTGAAGGAAGCTGGCGGCAAAGTCCCGACCCGAGGAACACGAATCACATCAGGCATCCAAAGTGGGATGATTCTGCTAAACAAGATAAAATCCAATAAACTGCACGGACACGAGGATGTAAATGCGGCGGGTACATGGGATGAAAGTGACGTGTCTTACCGTGGGAGGTCTCACGGACGCATGAAGCGCATGTGCCACATGCGGTTGAAACAAGATTTGTCGTGAGAAGTCAGCAGATACCATAGTAGTAACGCAGCCAGGCGGCGTTATGAAGGGTTGAACCTAAGGAGGTGTTTAGTCAATGAAAGTTACCAAAGTCGGGAAAAAAGAAAGCAGAATACCTTGCTATGGCAAGGGCTACCCGCAAAGAAATAGTGCGGAACACGAAGGGTATGCGGGAGCGCCTACTGACGAGCGGATAACTGAAAACAACAACACCAACACAAACAGTCGAGGGGACGGGCTTTTAGAGCGAATCCTAAGCCGAGATAATCTTAACCAAGCCTACAGGCAGGTGAAGCGAAACAAAGGCACACACGGAGTCGACGGGATGGAAGTGGAGCATCTTCTACCATATCTTAGAGATAGTGGGGATGAACTCGTAAAGCTTGTGCTGGACGGAAAATATCGTCCGAATTCAGTCCGCAGAGTAGAAATACCCAAGGACAATGGAAAAATGCGAATGTTGGGGATACCAACAGCAGTAGACAGAGTGTTACAACAAGCGATCACGCAAGTTCTGTCTCCGATCTTCGAACCTCAATTCGTTGAATCCAGCTATGGCTTTAGACCGAAAAGAAGTGCCCATGATGCGTTAAGAAAGTGTAAGGAATATGCGAATCAAGGCTACACCTACGTCGTTGACATGGACTTAGAGAAATTTTTCGACACCGTGAATCAGTCGAAAATGATCGAGATCCTATCCAGAACGATCAAGGATGGTCGGGTCATATCCCTTATCCATAAATACCTTAGAGCAGGGGTAATGAACAGAGGAAAATTCGAAGAAACGAAACTTGGGCTTGTACAAGGTGGGAATGTCAGCCCTTTATGCAGTAACATCATGCTAAATGAACTTGACCATGAACTGGAACGAAGGGGCATTACGTTTGTTAGATATGCGGACGATATGCTCCTCTTTGCAAAGACCAAAAGATCAGCGCAAAGAATGTTAGAGCGTATTTTACCGTACATCGAAGATAAACTCCGCCTCAGAGTAAACAGAGAGAAAACGACAGTTGCTTACATCGGCAGGATTAAATTTCTAGGTTATGGATTCTACCCATCGAAAGATGGGATAAAACTAAGAGTTCATGCCAAGAGCATCAACAAGATGAAAGCAAAAGTCAAAGAACTTACCGCAAGAAACAACGGACTTGGCTACGAACAGTTGAAGTTAAAACTAAAACAGTTCATAACAGGGTGGGTAAATTACTTCAAACATGCGGACATGAATAAGCTGCTAAAGACAACGGATGAATGGCTAAGGCGAAGACTGCGGATGTATATTTGGAAACGATGGAAGCGAATACGAACGCGATACACCATGCTAGGCAAACTTGGATTAGACCATCACACCGCCCTCAAATTCGCATGTACAAGAAAAGGCTACTGGCGAACCGCCAAAAGCCCAATTCTTGCAACAACTGTAACGAATGCCCGTCTTAAACAGGCAGGATACGTATTTTTCTCGGATTATCTCAAAACAGTAAACGTGTAAACTTAGGAACCGCCAAGTACCGAACGGTATGCTTGGTGGTGTGGGAGGTCGGCTAAACAAGTAATGTTTAGCCTCCTACCCGATTAGTGTATTACGATTTGTTAAGATCCTTCAATCTGAAAATATACATTATGTTAAGAATTGATCCAGGAATTATTATAATATAGCCTTTAGAAAGTTCATCATCTTTCGTCATATTAAAATACTCATAAAAAAATCCAATAATCAATGCTATATTAATTAATGTCATGACTATAAAACTGATCCACATTATTTTTTTTCGCATGATTTCCTTTCTAAAGAAATTACAATTTATTTATAATTAATATCCGCTAACAAAATCATATACGGCAGTTGCTAAACTAACCCTCTAAATACTATTACGGAAATTAAGAAACAAATAAGCAAAAGTCTATGAAAATCAACAAAAGCAATATATTTATACAATTTTATTCCTCTAAACATTTGTTACTTGAACAAAAAAAATTTATTGCGGTTTTTAATTACAACTAGTGTAAGCAACGAACATAAAATGATTAAAACAATGTATTCTTTCAAATATTGATCTGGGCTCGATCCTGGTTGCCAACGGTACCATTGCATAATATATAGTGGACCTAATCCGCTTCCTGTAGTAAATAATCCTCCTAGTAGAATAATAAGAGATAGAGATAACCCAACTGCACTATTTTTAAAAAGAGCTATACACAGGCCTGTAAACAGCATAAACAATGTTGCAGCAATAAACACAAGGAATAATTCAACCTGCTCATGTAGTCTAATAGTAACTATAGCATATAGCAGAGCATAGAACATACTTAAACAAGCAGGTCTTATTATTGCATATCTCCACAGTGTTATCGGAAAAGTAATAAATAATTCTTGCTGGTTTAAAGATCCTATTTGCATAAACAAGGCGACCATAGGGAAAATAAGTACAGGAAAACCAACAAATACAACCATATCTTTGGCTAACTGCAAATTTTTACTTGCTATGAATAAGCATATTATTGGAGTAATGATTGGTAGGAGCAATAAGTGCTTTTGCGTTTTCCACAAGTATAACCACTGTCTTAGTTCTTGTTTAACCAAACCATATACCCCTCTTCCAATGTCGGAGCTACTGTTTGCGCGGTAGAAATTGGTGCCCCACTAGAAATTACACGCCACACATAATTAGAATTTTCTAGTTCGGTTTGTTTAATTACTATAATTGAAATCTTAGTTTTTATTTGATCAAACTCAGCAAGTGTAGCTGAGAATTGCCATACATTATTGTTTGCATAAGATGTAACACTCTGTACACTCTCATGCTCTTCTATAATCCCTTTTCTCATTAACAACACTCGATCACAAGTCATCGAAATATCTTCTGTAATATGAGTAGACACTAGAACAATCCGATCTTTGGATAATTGCTTAATTAAACTCCGAAATCTAATACGCTCTTCAGGATCAAGTCCTGCGGTAGGTTCATCTATAAGTAAAATATTGGGTTGATGAATAATTGCTTGAGCTATACCAAGTCTTTGCTTCATTCCACCTGACAATGTACTTATTTTATAACTCGAACGCTCTTCCAAATTAACTTCTTGTAACACTTCTGGAATTCTTTTTTTTAGAAGAGCTGGTTTCATTCCGCGTAATATACCTATATACTCTAGATACTCTGTTACTTTAAGAGTTGGAAAAACTCCTACTTGTTGTGGTAAATATCCAATTTGACTACGAATAAATTCTATATTTTTATGTTGCCAAGCAATTTTTTCTGAATAAATACTTCCTCCACTTGGTAAATGATAGGTTGCCAAAATACGTAAAAGTGTTGTTTTTCCAGCTCCGTTCGGCCCTAATAAACCAGTAATTCCTTTATTCAATACAAACGTTGATGGATGGATGACTATTTTTTTACCAAACTTTTTCATTAATTGGTCAATTATTAACATTATAGATCCTCCAGTACATTTTCTGGGGTCAGGTTCCCTTTAGTTTCCACGTACCATTTTTGTAATAATAGCTGTTTTTCATGCTCGTCTTTATTCATATATTTTTGTTGTATTGCATACATAAAATCCTTACCATATTGCCTACTATACAAGTCAAATAATGCATCATCTTCCAATTTTTTTTCGTAAATTTCTTTAAACAGTTTCGTATCTTCATTTCCCTTATTTCTAATCAAATATATTGCTTGTAACACATCTTCTATATGATAAATTCTTTCATCTTGATATAGAAAAACTTCCTCTGGGTTTAACATAAATGTTTGTGTAGTTGTCATCATGAATAATCGATTAGGCAAATCTGTTTCAACATTTAAATATTGATCGATTGAAGAGACTACGGTATCTAATGATTCCAAGTTTAACTGAATTGCTGGTTCTTGCTTAAAACTAGGAACGATTATGCTATCTTGCTCCATATACTGACCGAAAAATATAGTGGGTCCAAATGCTTCCCCTTTCCAAGCACCTTCCTCCTCAACGAGGTTTGATATAATCTGAGAAGGTTGTATATTTTCTAGTATAATCTGATAGTTTTCTTTTTTGGCATTATGATAAGGGTCAACGGCTTCAGTTGGATGCATAGGGTACCATGGAACTGTAGAAATGAGCTCGAAAAAATTAGGTCCAACGGACGCAAAACTATCCGTTTCTACTTCCAACTTAAGAACTCCATTAAGCTGAGGCAACTCTAGTCCTAACTCATTGTTATCCTGTGTAAAGTTAATAAAAGTATGATTCCAGCTTGCAGAATTTACTTTAAAGGAATCGAACAAAGCCAATCTTATATACTCTGACTCTGAATTAATATGTAAATTAACCGTATACTCTAGTTTATGATTGCTCTTACCATGAGTAATATTGAAGTTATATTCATTAATTGTATAATTAAAGCTCTCTAACTTTTGCTCCTTAATAGAGTAACTGGAATACTGTTTACCCTCCGTTATATATGGAACATATGGTGAAATTAGAGGAATACATATGGAACTGATTACACCAATCAACATAACATTTCTCAATCTCTTACTATTTGATTTTAATAGAAAAAACAAACTCATAATTAAAAGCACCGCACTCAACCGCTGTACATAAAAACCCAAATTAACTTTTTGGATCTCCATATCATAAATACCAAAAATTTGTTGAATATTAGGGTCGCCTATTACTAGCCATCCAGCAATAGATTCTGGTAAAAAACCAAGCCATGAATTATAAGGCATTGTCAAAAACCATATCAATATAATTCCAACGTAACTATAGATACTTGGAATGAAAGAATAATAAACGTATCCTATTATAATAGAAAGATACATAGGCAGAAACCAACATAATACAATATAATTCAAAGAGCTTAGAAGTTGATGGAATACAATATTGTTATGCGTAAAGTGAATGTATAAAATTACTTCTAAATAAAAAAGTAAGCTTAATGTAAATGCTAATAACAACCAAAATAATAACTTAGCTATCAAATGAGATCGATATTTCGGCGTAGTCTGTATTCCTTCCACTTGATAATTAATTTGTTCCAAGCGTGCAAACTCTGCACCATAAAGCATAAATAAGAGGTTTGCCGTCATAACAAAAAAAACCATTCCGGGAAGAACGTCTAAACTGACCAAATTTTCACGAGGCAAGACTAATGCCACGATCAAATAAATTAAAAACACGAAAGCCCATATAGGCTTTCGGTAGAAATTACGTATTTGAAATTTTAAAAGGTTTAACATGTTATCACCCTATTCAGAATATGGCATAGATCAAGCGATATTTTAATTAATCCGTTATACTAGATGTTACTTCTAACGTTTTATCTCCAGATGAAGTAACGTTATATGCTTCATTTGAAAAAAGTTTAATAGTAGTAGTTTTTGAATCTGCACCATTATAGTAAACATTATGTGTTAACAAAGGTTCATCAGGCCATAAACGCTTAAATAAATATAATATACCCTTTCCATTACCTGTTCCCGCTGTTACAGAAGTTTTAAAAGTACCATTTCGATCTTTGCCGCTGATTGAAACACTTTCTACTGTAGATGTACCGCCTACAGGCTTAACTGCAGTGGCAGAAGCTGCATAAATGCTTGCTGAAGCCATCAAAAAACCAGCAACAGAAAGCACGCTAACTATTTTTTTTATTTTATTCATAGTATTAGTTCCTCCTAGTGATCCGCTTGATCTACTTCTACATATTACCATTAAAAAGTATGTTTTACATGGTACTTAATTACTATTTATATACTATATAGGTATATTTGTACTATTATGGGGTGAAGATATTTTCGTCTTGTTTCCAAACGAAGTAGTAGAAATAATGTACATCTTTTCTATAACCGAACCAAATTGTATCATTAAATCTATTGCATTCCAGCTATTAAACTCTCTATCATACACGTATAAGCAAGTTCATATAAATAGTGGACGAGCTAGAAAGGAGAGAAGAAAAGTGTTGCAATGGTTGCGTGAGCGTTATATGAGAAAGATTCAGTTTCGATTAACCGTATATTTTTTACTTATTTTGTTGCCGCTTGTTGTCGTAAGTCTATATGCTAATATTCGCTCGCAATCGATCTTGCTAGAGCGGACGGTGGAGAGGACGGAAGCAGCTCTTCAGTCATCGATGGATTATTTAGAAGAAACTTTACAAAATGCGGAGGAAGTAACGACGCTAATTAGTGCAGATGCCGCAGTGCAGCAAGCGATGAAGAAGATTACCCCTCAATTGGATGCCATTTCGTATATTACGTTTGCCAATCTTATGAAACAATTCTCCACTACAGCTTCGATTAACCACGTTATTTCACAAGTATCGTTATTCCATACATCATCCGAAATGTTACTGACAACTAATCATGGTGGCAAAAAAGTTACCAATAAAGCAGTGCTGCAAAGTTTGCGAGCGATGACTGCCAATGTTGGCACAGGAACAGCTTATATTATGCCTGAAGTTGTGTTAGCCCCAAAGGTCACATTTGGAGAAACGATGAAAACGGATAGTATTTCATTAATTAGAGCAATGGATGTCAACAATCCGGACCGTGAAGGAAATTTATTAGTTATCTCGTTAAGTAAACAAAAGTTGCTAGAAATACTAGAAACGTTGTTGCCATCATCAGATGCTCAAATTTTATTGTACACGAATAAACGCGAATTGATTGCTAGTTTTGGTCATGAGATATTACCGCTTTCTACTACCAACACTGACGTTATGTTAGCATCCAACCTAGAAGGAGATGCGCAGCTATCGGGCATCTTTTCAATAGTGGCGGATTCTCGATTTTATAAGTGGAGATTACAATTGCTACAAGCGGAAGATCAGATGTTTCAAGAGATAAATGAAATCAAATGGTTTACGTATCTGATTATTATGCTTAGCATGGTGCTTGCAGTTTTAATTGCTTGGGCTGTTTACTTGGGCATTGCCGCACCGATTCAGCGATTGTGGCGAGGAATGAATGTAGTCGGTAGTGGGAATTTCAATGTGAGATTAGAGAATAAACGTATGGATGAAATCGGTTTTTTGACCAGGTCGTTTAATAAGATGGTAGAAGAACAGCAAAATTTAATCGAGAACCATTATGAACAACAACTGCGCCAAGCCAATACAGAATTGAAGTTTTTGCAATCGCAAATTAATCCTCACTTTTTATACAACACATTAGATTCTATTTATTGGACTGCTGAAAACTATGAAGCTACTGAAATTAGTGAAATGGTGCTCCATTTATCTCGTTTTTTTCGGTTAAGTTTACATAAGGGTCGAGAGACATTTACAGTGGAAGAGACTGTTGATCATATTCACCATTATATTCGTATTCAACAATTACGTTTTCTCGATTCTTTTGAAGTAATTTATGCTATCGAACTAGAGACCAAATCAATTCCGGTCTTAAAGCTATTGCTGCAACCGTTAGTAGAGAATGCGATTTTGCATGGTTTAGAAAGTAGAGATGGTGGTTGTTTGTGGATAAAGAGCCGTTTGGAGCAATCATTTTTAGTATTAACAGTGCAGGATAATGGAGCGGGGATAGCGGAAGACAGATTGGTATACATTCGTGAGCAACTGGAGCGGCTGTCGGATTTTACAGTAGGTCCGTTAACTTTTTTGGAAGAAAATATGTCCAATATATTTGGACTGCGAAATGTTTATGCAAGAATTAAATTGTTTTATGGGCGAGAAGCACAGCTGTGTATTGAAAGTACGTTGGGCAGTGGCACTATGATAGAGATGTATCTTCCATTAGAGCAGTGTTATGCAGAGCATCCATTGGAATCAAAGTCCCGTGAAAAATAATATCACAAGAGGTGAAAGAAGAATGAATTTATTAATCGTGGAAGATGAAATTCGGTTGAGAACAAGTTTAGCTAATAATATAGCTTGGGAAGAAAATGAAATAGAACTCATTGGAGTCGCTAGTCGAGGATATGAGGCGTTGGATATATTTGCGCTAAAAAAACCTGATCTTGTACTGCTGGATATTCGTATTCCGGAGATTGATGGTATTACATTGGCAAGGAAATTTATAGCTATTCACCGGCTTGTCAAACTTGTCATATTAAGCGGTCATGATAATTTCACTTATGCACAATCGGCGCTTGAAATCGGAGTAATGAAATATTTGTTAAAGCCTGCTGGAAACGTGGAAATATTGCAAGCAATGCTAGAAGCGAAGAAGCAACTAGAAGCAGAATTAGAGCAGTTGCACAATCAGTTGGAGCTACAACAAAAGTGGCAGGAACAGTTAGTGAACTTGCAACAATCCTTTTTGCAAAATTGGACGACAGGTAAATATAGTAGTTGGGAAATCGATAAGTATAGCCGCGAACTACAAGTTGCTTTAGCCAAGGAAGACCAATATGTTGTTGTCGTGTTAGATATGGACCCCATATTAGAAGAGGAGAAACGGTTTGCACATAAGGATAGTTCGCTGCTGCAATTTATGCTTCATAGTATGGTTAAAGAGTCATTGCAGTCGTCGGATCAATGTCGGGTATTTACAGCTGCCGAAGGGTATACGGTTATAATTTTTGCAGAAGCAGAAGGAAATGATGCCAATTATATGTTGTTACATATTAATGTGCTAGTTACTAACTTGTTAGCAAAAGTTTATCAATATTTGAAGTTAACGGCGAGTGCTGGAATATGTGGTAGTACATACTCTTATGATAAAGTACATGTTTCCTATACTGAAGCGATTCGAGCGCTGCAAGATCGAGTATTATACGGGCATAATATCGCCATTCCTTATCAAGAGCAATTGAACCAAGATTTAGATTTGTTTACTTTTCCACAGGTGGAAAAACAATTGGTGATGGCGATAGAAGTAGGTAATTTGAGACAAGCAGACAAGTGTTTATTAGAATTGTGGAACAATAGTATGTTATTAACCGATTCTGTGGATGATGTGCATGAATATGTATTGTATTTTAGCAGTTTATTAGTTCGAATTATTCAGCAACAAGGATGGCGTTTGAAGGATGTATTGGGAGATGGCTTTCAGTATGTGTATAATGCACAGCAGTTTATTTCTAAAGAGCAGATTATGACTTGGCTGCAACGAACGGTGACACAAATTATTACTTATGCACAGCAGCAACAAAAAACGGTGAGTAATAAAATGGTGAAAAATATGATTGCGATTGTGAATAATGAGCTGCATGCCGAGTTAACGCTGCATACGATTGCCGACCGATTGTTTGTCAATTCCTCCTATCTCAGTCGTTTATTTAAACAAGAGATGGGAGTTACATTTTCTATGTATGTACTAGATCAGAAGATGACACAAGCGAAAGAGCTGTTGCAACAAGGAATGAAAGTATATGATGCGGCAAGCCGTGTCGGTTATCGAGATGTTAGTTATTTTACAAAGGCGTTTCGCAAATATTGGGGAGTTACTCCAGGAGAAGTAAAGGTTTAACGGAATAACACTACAAATAGTTATGAGATTACCAAATAAGGTAATGACAACCACCTATAAATGATCAACGTTCCATCCTACAATGAATGTACATCGAAATTACGTTAGTGGGGGTCATGCTTATGAAGGTGCTATCTCCGAACAAGTTAAAGCGATTACAAGTATGTGTAGGGAAGTATATGCAGCGGCTAGTGGTTGATATTAGAAAGGATTGGGATTTGTATGTCGCTTTAATTCCCGGTATCGCTTTTTTACTTTTGTTCAAATATACACCAATGTATGGCGTTATTATTGCGTTTAAAGATTTCAATATTTTTCAAGGGATGGCAGCTAGTAAGTGGGTATACTTTGAACATTTTGAAAAGTTATTTACTTCACCAGGATTTTTACAAGTATTTCGCAATACGCTTATTATTTCTCTGTATAAAATCGTTATTTTATTCCCGCTCCCTATTATTGTCGCTATTATGATGAACGAGCTGCAAAAAGCGTTGTTTAAACGAACGGTGCAAACGATAATTTATTTACCCCATTTTCTCTCATGGGTCATCGTTAGTGGATTGTTTATCGATTTGCTTTCGGTCAATGGTGGTGTAGTGAATAAACTTATCGTGTCGCTTGGTGGGCAGCCGATTCGTTTCTTTTTGGATGTAGATGTGTTTCGCAGCGTTATTGTTACTTCGGCAGGTTGGAAGGAAATTGGTTGGAGTTCTATTATTTATTTGGCTGCACTTAGTGGCATTGATCCACAATTATATGAGGCTGCTAAAATCGATGGAGCAAATAAATGGAAGCAAACGTTACATGTTACGCTACCGGGGCTGGTTCCGATTATTACGCTGATGTTTATTTTACGATTAGGTGGCATTCTCGAAGCCGGGACAGAGCAAATACTAGTGATGTATAATCCGAGTGTTTATAAAGTAGCAGACGTTATTGGGACGTATGTATATCGAGTTGGGCTTGGCGAGCAAAATTACAGTTTTTCTACGGCGGTTGGTTTGTTTGAATCGGTTATCGCATTTTTTCTAATTGTATCGGGTAACTATTTAAGCAAAAAGTATTTGCAACGCAGTATATGGTAAGGAGGTCATTGCCGATGAGGGAAAGTGGCTCCAATAGTATCGTACAATCATCCGTTGGTGAAAAAACGTTTACGGTGTTTAATTACTGCTTTTTTATACTATTTGGATTGGTAACCTTACTGCCATTTGTTAACTTGATTGCCAAATCATTAAGTAGTGAAGCTGCTGTCATATCTGGTCAGGTGACGTTTTGGCCGATAGATGTGCAGTTTGGAACGTATCGTTATGTGGCTAGTAACGCGATGTTTTTGAATGCATTTCAAGTTTCTCTGTTTATTACCATCATCGGTACGTTATTAGCACTATTTATGACGACACTAGCTGCGTATCCGTTATCTAAGACGAGATTGCGAGGGAGATCTTTTTTTGTAGTAATGTACATTTTTACGATGTTATTTAGCGGTGGGTTAATACCAACGTATTTGTTAATGCGCAATTTAGGGTTAGTCAACGAATTACCAGTACTGTTTTTGCCAGCGATGATTAGTGTATACAATATGTTAATTATTAAAAGTTATTTCGAAAATTTGCCGGAAGGATTGGAAGAGTCAGCAAAGCTAGATGGAGCTAGTAATTTAACGATACTATGGCGGATTACTTTGCCGTTATCTTTACCGGTATTGGCTACTATCGCTTTGTTCTATGCGGTACAGTTTTGGAATGATTATTTTGCTTCTTTAATTTATATCAACTCACCTAGTCTCAAACCGCTACAACTTTTTTTGAAGGAACTAATTGTTTCATCAAGCGATACTTTTTTAAGAAGTGATAGCAAAGTTAATGTTGATGCTGCGATGAATGCTTCGCCACAATCCATTCAGGCAGCATCCATTATATTGGCTACGTTACCTATTGTAGTCGTATACCCATTTTTACAAAAATATTTTGTGAAAGGTGTATTAATTGGTTCGGTGAAAGGGTGAAAAAAACTTAAAAATGGAGGTCGTGAAAATATGAACAAAAGATTAGTAATTACGTTTTGCTTACTGTTGATTGTAGTTCTTGCCGGTTGTAGTAGCAGTAATTCGACGGATGGTAAGAACAATAATCAAGTAACAGGGGAACGAACGGAAACAGCAACGAAAGCACCTAAAACAAAGGATGGAGAGAAGCCAGTATTACGTCAATTAATGCCTTACAACCGATTTAATCCAAATAACTATGTCGTTGCTGATTTTATAAGAGAAACAACGGGGTACGAAGTAAAGTATGATATGTTGCCAGTCGAAAACGCAGACGAAAAGTTGAATTTGTTAATGGCTAATCAAGAACCGTATGATTTTATAAAAATCAGTCCGGGACAGTTTTCTCATTTAGCTTTATCCGGAGCATTGGAACCATTAGATGAGCTAATTGAACAGTATGGGACAAATATGAAACAAGTTATTGGCGAAGATTCCTGGAGAGGTGCGATGATGGATGGTCAAATATTTGCTATACCAGAATCGTCACCGAGTGGATTAACGGTTGGATATGGATTAATATATCGGCAAGATTGGCTGGAGGAATTACAGTTGCAGCCACCAACGACGCTAGAGGAATTAGTTCATGTTTTACGAGAAGTGAAAGAAAAGAAACAAGTTATTCCGTTATCGGGTGGTAAAGATCCGTTTCAAGGTGAGATTGGAGCAGCTTTAGGTTGGATGTATGGCGTAGGAAATCAGTTTAAAGTAGTAGATGATCAAATAACTCATATGGTGGACGATCCGAAAACAATCGAATATTTAACATTTATGAATAAATTGTACACAGAAGGATTGCTTGATCCGGAATGGGCGATTAATCAATCGAATATATTAATTGAAAGGTTCTCTAGTGGGCAATCATTTATGTATCGAGATGGCTGGTGGAATGCAGCTAATATTACGAATGCGCTTACTTCTAACTATCCAGATGCCAAAATAGGAATACTGCCTCCTATGCAAGATGTGGATGGCAAACGAGGAGCCAGTGCAACAGGTGGGATTGAGAATTTCGTTGCTATTCCGAAGTGGTCGACGAATAAAGAAGAAACGATTAAATATTTGGATATGAAGTTTGAAGAAGAAACATTCAAAACATTAGCAATTGGGGAGGAAGGAAAACATCATTCCGTAGAAGATGGGAAATACTTTCCGATCTTGCCTATATTTGAAGAAGAATTGAATTTTGCAAGTGATATGTTAACTGGAATTGATGAACAGCGTTATCCAACGTACTGGCAAGCACGAGTTCGCAAAAATCCGCATGTGCAGCATTTCTTTGAAACGTTGCAGAAGAACGGTGAAGGTATCATGTATCATGATGCCCTTACTTTTGCCCCTCCGCTTCCTGATGTGTCCAAACATATGCCTAAACTGGTGAAGTTTATGGAAGATGAGTTTATTAAGTTTATTACGGGAGCAGAGCCAATTAGTAATTATGATAATTTTTTACAACAATGGCGAGCTGATGGTGGAACGGAAATGCTACAAGCAGCGAATGATTGGTATACATCTGCAAAATAATGATACACAGCGTTAATATGAAACTAGTGGATAAAGGTGGTTGAAGCTATGGAATGGAAAGTAGAATATGCCGATGTTATTGTACTTGGTGGCGGAATGGGTGGGTGCATTGCCGCACTATCTGCAGCCAAACGAGGTTGGCGTGTTATTCTTACAGAACAAACGGATTGGTTGGGCGGGCAACTAACGAGTCAAGCCGTTCCACCGGATGAACATCGTTGGATCGAACAATTTGGTTGTACGAAGACGTATCGAGAGTTTCGGAATCGAGTTCGTCAATATTATCGAGATAACTATCCACTAACGGAAAATGCAAAACAGAATCCACATTTAAATCCCGGAAATGGTTGGGTAAGCCGTCTTTGTCATGAGCCCCGTGTAGCATTGCAAGTGTTAGAAGATATGTTAGCGCCTTATATTAGTAGTGAGCGAATTAATGTGTTGTATGGCTACGTACCGGAGCGAGCGACAACAAAAGAAGATAGCATAACGTCGGTACTGGTTAAACATTTTGAGGCGAATGATACGAAGCAATTAATAGGAAGCTACTATATTGATGCTACAGAATGTGGTGATTTGTTGCCGCTGGTTGGAGCAGAATATGTCACTGGTGCAGAAGCTAGAAGTGAAACAGGAGAACCCCATGCTGCGGAAGTCGCTGATCCGCTCGATATGCAAGCTTTTACGTATGTATTTGCACTAGATTATATCGAAGAAACGGACAATACGATTGATAAGCCAGAGCAATATGATTTTTGGCGCCAATATATGCCTAGTTTTTCTCCATATCCGCTTTTAAGTTGGTTTGTGCAAGATGTGAATAGAATGGAAGAAATCAAACAATTTTCATTTATGGAAGATAGCGGGGATGGCATGCCGCTCTGGACGTATCGTAGAATAATAGATAAAAATCAGTTTCAAGGACTTTATACAAGCGACATTACATTAGTCAACTGGCCACAAAATGATTATTTTCTCGGTGCTATTTATGAAGTAGATGCAGAGGAAAGGGACAGAAATTTACTACAAGCAAAGCAATTAAGTTTATCTCTCGTATATTGGATTCAGACAGAAGCACCACGACCTGATGGTGGATTTGGCTATCCTGCTGTTAGATTGCGCAAAGATGTGCTAGGGACAGCAGATGGTCTGGCAAAACATCCTTATATTCGTGAATCACGCCGGATTAAAGCACAATATACGATTGTCGAACAAGATGTAAGTATGGAGTTGCGCCAACACCGAGGGATCAAATCTTATTCGGACAGTGTAGGAGTAGGTAGCTATCATCTCGATTTACACCACACGACCAAGTCCAATCGCAGCTTTTTTATTCCTACGTATCCATACGAAATACCACTCGGAGCGCTGCTTCCTATACGTATTAAAAACCTATTACCTGGTTGCAAAAATATCGGTACAACCCAAATTACGAATGGTTGCTATCGCCTACATCCGTCAGAATGGAACATTGGAGAAGTAGCGGGTTACTTGGCTGCGTATGCGATGGAGAATCACATTACGCCACATGAAGTTAGAAGTAATGCACAGCACTTAGCAGCTTTTCAGGAGATGATCCAAGATGCCGGTGTGGAGATTCATTGGCCAGAACATATAGACGTAACGTAGAGAAAGCTTTATTTAAAAACCTAAACAAGTTCACTGGTGAAAATGCGGTGAGCTTGTTTGCTTGGAACTGGCATCCAAAATAATAATAAAAAATATTTTAGGAAGTAAGCCTAATTTCAAAAAGATGGTAAATTAGACCAAAGCTTTTTAAGTGATTCATTCATACTATAACATTGTAAAAAGAAAAGGAGATGATTATATTGGATTTTGTTTGTAATAATCAACACAACGCACAACATCAATGTTGTACCCCAAAACAGCAAGTTTGTCCTCAACCGAGTATCGAGTGTTTGAAAGTGTTATCGGTAATATGTTCGAAATCAGTGCAAAAAGTAGCCGAGTTTGCTATACCAACGGCTTCATTAGGTATTCCACCCGGCACAGATATTAATCTTATTTCTCTTACAAATATTGTAGCTCAGCCGAATCGAATTGTTATGAGAGGAACATTAATTGAAGGGAAAGTTATTAATTCAGGTTATGTACCAGTTACAGCTACGTTAAATATTTTGGGAATCCCTGTTCCAATTGTAGATCAATTAGTTAGTTTTAATCTTCCATTTCAAGCGGAAACGGAATGTCCAGGCGCTTGCCCAGGAGATGATTTACAAGAGACGACTCCTATTGTAGAAGCTGTCCTTGATCCGGTTATTACTCCAGTTATTGATGCGTTGGGTGGGTTAGTAGCATTATCGACGATCACTTTGAAAGTTATTATTAGAACACAAATTACTGTTTCAAGAGAAAAACTAGTGCAAGCGGGAGTAACAGTACTAGGTGATATTAATCCAGATCGTTGTACTGTACTACAACCAACTACAGCAACTTCTAGAACAGTTACGTTCTTTAATGGTCAAAACTAACCATTCTTAGGCATGATGTATAGTAAGCGTATGATTTAATATTTTAGTTCTTAATCTTTTTTTATCATAGTAAAATAAACATTGATCTTTTCTGTGAAAAAGTTGTTATTTAACTTTTTTATGGAAAAGATTTTTTTGTTCTTCGTTATTTGATGAACCTATTATAACTTCGGGAATATGATGAAGTATATTAATTAATGGAGGCGCATTTAATGGAGAAAACAGACGCTTGTCTCACCAATGAAGCAGTATTAGTACAATCAGTATTATGTTCAAAAAAGGTAAACCTTATCGCTTTTGAACACAAAAGTTTACACAAAATAAAAAAGGAAATAATTCAATTTATTCCTGATTTAACAAGTATTAAGCTAAATACGACATTATTAAAAGACATGATTATTGTTCAGGGATTTATTGTAGGTAATATTATTATCGATGAGAGGGTTGTCATTAAAACAACATTAAGTTTTCAAGAAGAGGTGATCTGTGAGGGAGTATGTCCAGGTGATGTGGTAAAGCACACAACACCAGTACTTGTGGGAGTTTTACCTGCACAAGTAATTCCAGGTGATTCAACGTTTGATGATGTAGTTTTTAAAGTTGTTTTAAGTACACAAGTGACGGTTATTCGTGAAAAACTAGGTACGATTAGTGTAAATTTAATGGGAGATATTAATGAACATAGGTGTGAAACTCCCACAAATACGGGGTTAGTTGTGTTTGAAAATACAGAATGTATCAATGAACAAGAATGTGTGGAATCAGAATAGCTTTTATTCTAGAGCATTTTTTGGTAAATAGTTATATTTTTTGTGCACATTATGATGCATAGAATGAAATGGCCTTTGTCCAGTAATTTAGGACGAAGGCTATTCAACTATTTATACATACAGATTATATTCAAAATAATCTACTCCACGTCTCTTTTAACATTATTTTAATAATGCTATAGTATTAATGATAAGGAGAGTGGACAGTTATGACATCGAAGGTAAAATTATCGCAATGGGATGCTTTTCAATTAGAATCGCTCCGAGCGCATGGATTAACTAATGAAGATATAATTGCACGTATACAATCTGGTGACTTGCCAGCAGATAGTAGTAAGTTCAAGTTTGATTATGCAGATTTGAGAAACTTTGCCGAGCAAGCAAAAGCGGAATTTGTATCGGCTGTACAAGATGGTTATACGATCAAGTACAATACAATTTATGGTATTCAAAACTGGTTGCTCGTAGCTTTTCAAGTCGAAGCGGAAGTGAACATAGAACCAGGACAAGAAATCGTCCAAGCTAGTTTAACTACAGAGCAATATAAAAAATTTGCAGCAGTGCTTTCCCCAGGTTGGAAAATAGAAATAGATGCAGCTAATGAAGCAGCTGATGTATCGACATATTATATTAGACCAACAGGCAGTTCGAACGAAAACTAGAAATTTGTAGCTGAAATAGAGTAGATAAAGCAAGGGACAGTTTAATAAGTCCTAAGCAGAACAACTGGTTGCCCTTGATGTGACCGAATCCGCTCTCCGCCTCGACTTTACGTCAGGCATAGATTGTGGAATTTTCGTTATCTTCAAGGGCTGCTTTTGCCTTCGCTATTAATTCTTCCCATACCGTATTCCAGTAAACCTGACGGTTTCCTGTGGATTTCGTGTATGTTGCTTGCATATTACTATCCTTTTGCAGTGTTTGCTTTATTTATTGCTTGATACAACCTTCGGAAAGCCAAATGTACACTTTTTCGTATGAAACGTTACGTTACTACCCACTTACCCAAGTCCGTTTATACGTTTTCTCTTACAAAATCCTCGTTACTACCCACTATCCAAGTCCGTTTGTACTTTTTCTCAAACAAAATCTTCGTTACAAGCCACTACCCAAGTCCGTTTATACGTTTTCTCGTACAAAATCTTCGTTACAAGCCACTACCCAAGTCCGTTTGTACGTTTTCTCATACAAAATCTACGTTACAAGCCAACTGCCCATGTTCGTTTGTACATTTTTACGTTTGAAATACGATGCTCTTCTAGATTAAGGCATAGTAAGTTATAAGATAACCAAAAAAGCTGCCAGTGGTCAGTTTTTCACTTTCTGGATAGCATCTTGTTTTGTTCGTTTCACTCGAAAACGTTGCTGTACTATCTTGAAAATTTTAACTGCTTATTTGGAGAATTCTGTTATAATAATATAGAGACAATGTGTTCGGTGGAAGTGACACGGCGAAGCTACCCGAAAGGGGGTGATGCTTTGTCACTTGATTTGATTGTGAAACTTCTAGACTTGCTGCTGAAGATAGTTGGCATTTTTGCTGGTTTGAAAACGCTATCTAGCAAAGAAAAGAAGGCACGTCAAAACAAGAAAAACCACCGACGATAGGTTGGCGCCCGAATTGGTGGTTTTTCTTTAAGAAAATCTCGTCGTGGTTGCCCACTAAGCATTGTCTTGATAGCAGTTATGTTAACGCATAACTGCTATTTTTAGTTTACCCATTTGTACATAGCAATATGACAGATGAATTGTCAGTCTAATTACCTGTAGTATAGCATATTCCAATGCTCACCGCTACATAATCTGATTATTAGGGCTATCTTCCTTGATGTCATGTAGTATTGTTAGCTTGCTTTCAATATTTCAATTTCAATATACTTTGTTCATTTATAAACGTAGATGTGTTGAACAAAAGAAGTGCATCATCAATTTGATGTTCTTCCATATAACTACCGATGTCGCCATTGTAAAAGCGAATGTCTATAACAGGTTCTTTCAAAGAAAAGGATAATCGATCTGCAGAAGAAAATGAACTTATCGCACTACGAAAAGAAATTCAGCAACTTAAGATGGAGAACGACATTTTAAAGCAAGCAGCGCTGATCATGGATTGATCGTAGCTATCATCCAGAATAATCGTGATAAGTACTTAGGTCAAGCAATGTGCAACGTCCTACAAATCGCAAGAAGTACGTTTTATTATGAAGCAAAGGAAAGACCATCCGAAGATGATATTATTCAAGCCATCATTACTATTTTTCTGTGAAAATAGAAGCGTCTATGGCACCATTTCTCAAAATCAAAATTATATATTTTTTGAGCAAGAACATTAAAACTGTTTCGCAGTACATTGTCATGCTTGTATTGGGAAATGAACTTGTAATGTTTATATTTTAATGCAACATTTTCCATAACCTATTCCTCCTGTCATTTATATAAATTGATTTAATAAGTAAAGTATCAAATCGTCATTACTCTCACACCTTATATACGGTACTTGTAATAATAAAAGTATATCATTTTATACGTATAACGATTACTTCTTCAACTAAACTGCACCGTTAGCACAAGAAGCGACCGCTCTAATTGAACAATCGTAGTGGATTAACTTATTTATTAATTTCCTCAAAGTGTTCAGTTAATAATTATTTTATTCTCTATAAAACCGTCACAAAATTGTCACTTACGAAGAACTTGTCAGGTCTATATACTAACTCTAGTAACAGAAAGGAGTGTTGACATATGCCAACTACCAGAAAAGAAAGTCTCTATTTTGGTTTAATAATGTGTTTTGGAATGGTACTTTTTATGACTCTTTACAATTTTTACCTTAATGATTCATTTGGACAAATTTCATTTTTGGGAGGAGTAACAGATTTTTTTATAGGGTTTATTGTTGCAATAATTCTTGACTTGTACCTAGTAGGACCTATTGCTAAAAAAATTGCTTTCAAATTAACAGCTAATACAACAAATGTGCTATATAAGGTTCTAACAATATCCATATGTATGGTTATTGGAATGGCTTTTTTCATGTCCATTTACGGTTTAGTAATAAGTTATTTTTACAATAATTTTTCTTCCAACTCGATTATCATGGAATTTCTCTCCGTGTTTAGTAAGAATTTTATTGTAGCCTTACCTTTGCAAATCATTATTATGGGACCAATAGTACGTTTTATATTCATTAAATATATAAAAACTACTCAAAATAACTTAGTAGTAAAAAATTAAGACTTAACATATTAAGTTAAGCTTCAAGTAACCATTAAGATTTATTCTTTTTGGTTACTTTTTTGATTTAAGCGAACAATCAATCCGTCTCTACTGAATATTTTCTTTCATATATTCATTCAATATAGTGTTTCAGCTCAACAAAAAACCACTTGCATACCGATTTCGGTATGCAAGTGGTTACTAGTTAGTTCTTTCTACAACCACTCATCACAACTATCCGCCAATTGTTGAAATTCGTTGAAAAACAAACTGGCGTGGTAGCCATCACAGACGGCATGGTGGACTTGTACAGCTAGTGGTAATAATATTTTTTCGCCATCTTGAAAAAATTTTCCGCTAGTAATAATAGGTAACAAGTAGGAACTACCATTAGCAATGTTTAGATTGAATCCAGTAAACGAAGTCCAAGGAATACAAGAAATTGGTACACCATTTTTGGGAGCATTAGGTTTAGGATGCAACGTTTCAATAGCGCCGTATACGGATATATCTTCTAAATAGTTAGCATAAAAAACAGAAAAATCCTCGTCATATATCGTCCATAAATTAGAAAATAATTTACTGTTATTATGAAATATGGTGTAACTTGGCATCATCTTATCCCAGTAACCTAGCTGCCCATCTTCCTTCCAGTCCATTCTGAATTCAGAATGAGCGTTAACAATTTTAGTTACCATATATAAGAACATTGGATAGAAATTAACGTTTGCTGTACGAGCTTTTGTCAATAGATAACTAATTTCTACATTAGCGCACATACTAAATGTCGCTGGTGTCGTATGCAAAAAGTGTTCGAAGTAAGGTTTTCTATACCATGTATCTATGTTAATTGTTTGAAATGTCATTTTTTAGCCTCCTGAATTTGTAGTTCTGTTCATTCAAGAGGCAAACTTCACTGTGAGCTTCATAGTTAACACATCCTTATTGATATGATTATAGTATAATATAGTCTTAGCAATAGTTGAATGTATAAATTTATCTATCAGATTGTTAGATGTTGTACTATAGCAGTAATAGAGAGTTTGGACGAAAGGGATTTTAGCAATGACAGTGAAAGTAGATTTCTTCGAGCGCAAGCAGAGTGAAATTGGAGTTGCACTGAATGAAGTGCAGCAACAAGTGGTACGACAAACCGATGGACCAGTACTTTTACTTGCATCACCCGGATCAGGAAAGACTACGACGATTATTATGCGGATTGGTTATTTAATAGAAGAGCGAGCGGTGCATCCAGCAAAGATTAAAGCGGTAACGTTCAGTAAAGCAGCAGCTAATGATATGTTGGATCGGTTTAAACGATTGTTTCCTGATCTCGAGCCGGTTGATTTTTCGACGATACATAGTTTAGCTTATGAAGTGATGCGGGATTATTTGCGAAAACGGAATACTGCCTTTCATATTATAGAAGGTGAGCATGAAAATAAGGAAAGATGGGAAGTTACTGAAGGGCAATATTTGCCATTAAATAAAAAAATGATATTACGTCATTTATACAAAACAGTTGTAGGCGATTCTATTACGGACGATCAGCTAGATGAACTGACGACCTATATTAGTTATATAAAAAACAAAATGGTAACGGAAGTAGAGCTAGCTAAAGTGCGTGTTGATGTACCGCAAGCCGAACGGATTTTTCGGGAATATGAGTCGTTCAAGCGAGCGGAAGCTCAGCGGATACTAGTAGATTTTGATGATATGTTAGTGATCGCTTACGAGGCTTTGCAGCAAGACAACATGATATTAAGTAAATATCAGCAGCAGTATCATTATTTCCTCACCGACGAAAGTCAAGATACTTCCTTGGTGCAACATGCGATAGTAGAATATCTCGTAGCGAAACATCATAATTTATGTGTTGTTGCTGATGATGACCAAAGTATATATAGCTGGCGAGGGGCGGAGCCCTCTTATTTACTTGCATTTCAAACGACTTATCCACAAGCAGTTATCTTATATTTGGAACAAAACTATCGTTCGACGACCGACATCGTTCATGTGGCGAATCAGTTTATTAAACGAAACAAAACGCGGTACAATAAAAATATGTTTACTACAAATCCGTCTGCTGAGCCAATAAAATTAGTGACCGTAGCCGATGATCGAGCCCAAACGTCATATGTCATAGAAGAAATCCGGAAACAAACAGACTTATCGGAAGTAGCTATTTTGTATCGCAATAATACATCATCCATCCCATTAATGAATGCTTTTGATCGTGCAGGGATACCATTTTATATGAAGGATGCCGATAATCGCTTTTTTTCTCATTGGGTAGTAGAAGATATACTTAATTTTATGCGAATGACGTTTACGGACAAACGAGCCGATATTTTAGAAAAAATTCATATGAAATTTAACGGATATATTAGTAAACAACAAATGACAGCTGTCAAAGCAATCCAAAATGGCGAGTCGGTTTTTGATAATTTATTGCAGCATGTGTCATTGCAAGACTATCAACACAAACAAATTGAAAAAAGCAAAGAAACGTTTCAGCAGATGAAAGGAATGCCGCCACTACATGCGATCCAGGTTATTCGAGAGCGTCTTGGCTACGATAAAGTCATTGAGAAAATGTGTGAGCGACTTGGATTTCGCAAAGATTATTTGCTTGGTATACTAAGTACGTTGGAAGAAATAGCAAGCTCACTGACGACGATGGAGCAATTTGCAGCTCGGCTAAAATATTTGGAAAGAGAACTGAAAAGTGCGAAGTTTCGTAAGGGGCAAAATGCGGTTACTTTTTCTACTCTCCATAGTGCGAAAGGTTTGGAATTTGAGCAAGTATATATGATTGATTTGATAGAAAATATTATTCCAGCGAAGCGGGAGAGCCAGAACGAATTAGAGATGGAAGAAGCAACCCGGTTATTTTATGTGGGCATGACACGAGCAAAGCGAAATCTAACGCTATTAACCTATGAAAAACAGGATGGGGAAAAGCTAGAAGAATCGATATTCGTAACAGCAGTTCGCAATATTATGTTTCCATCAAGTGCAGCTCATTCTAATAGTAGCTTACGTCAAACGGTAAAAGTAATCGATACAACTGCTGCTACCATACCCGCTCCGGGTGCAATTATGGATAAAGAGCTATTGAAAGTCGGTCAATTAATTAATCATCGTGTTTTTGGACAAGGAAAAATTACAGAGATGGATGATGCATCCATTGAAATTCGTTTTAAGCAAGAAGTAAAGCGGCTGTCACTTTCCATTTGTTTGGATCGAGGAATATTGGAAGAAATTTCGGACTAAAGTCAGCGTTAATAAGTCAAAAATACTGAAGATCGCTCCACGAGTTCGTGAGTGATTTTCAGTATTTATTTTTTGCTACAACTAAGCTAAACTATTTGACAACTAATACGGGGCAGTTTACTCGTTTGACGACTTTATGACTGACGCTACCGAGAACCATTTCTTGCAAAGCATTCAACCCTCTACTACCAACAATAACGAGATCTACGTTCGATTTATTGGCAAAATCAACTACAGTCGGCGCTGGATCGCCATGTAATATGTGGGTGTGATAAGAGGTGGCTTGGTCTGCAAATAATTGTTCGAACGGTTCTAGAAGTTTACGTCTTTTCATTTGCAGTACTGCTGGATCGCCTGCATGAAGCACTTCGCTTTTCGCTTTGGCAAAATCAGCGACTAATACAATTTCTACGGTACAATTTTTGTCCATAGAAGCAATATAAGCACCATGTTCGGCAGCGCGAACACTATTGTCGGAACCATCAACAGCTAACATGATCCGTTTGTACATATGCAACACCTCATACTTTCATTATATTAATTTAACATTAGTACTTTTTATTACTATATAATATACCATTTTTTAGAGAGAAGTGACGTTATGAATATACAGCAAGCGACAATGGAAGATGCGGTAATTATTTATCAAGTGATGATGGCAGCTTTTCAACAATATAAAGTAGAGAATCCACCCTCTAGTGCATTAAAGGAAACGGTACAATCGATTGAAAGTGCGATGAAAAATGGAGAACAAGCGCTATTAGTCTACAATGATAACATCCCAATCGCCGCTGTCAGATACCAGTTATTAGATGATGAATTGTACTTTTATCGTTTATCAGTGATACCGGAAAGCAGAGGACAAGGTGTTGCTAAACGTCTACTGGATCGATTGGAAGAAGTAGCGAAAAATAACAATATAACTACCTTATATTGCAAAGTACGAATGAAAGTAGAAAAGAACTTGATGTTGTACGGAGCTTGTGGCTTTGTATTATGTGAACAGGAAGTGCTTACGACAGTAGATGGCGGTTCGATTGATGTTGGACATATGAGAAAGAGGCTATGATGCAGTAGATAAATTTGGAATGTGACTAATCATGAACATCTAAAAAAAATGACTCCCCAAGCGAACCGTCCTATGCTAAGATGAGATTTGGAGAGATTATTCAACGTATCGTATACGGAGAGAAAAAATCACCAAAAATGTATGCAATTCTCTAGCTTAAAGAAATAGTCAGCTTATACAAAAGAGAGGATGTTTTGTGGATATGGATAAACGTACTGTTATTTTTTATGATCCAACCTTTCCAATCACTGGTGATGTATTGCAGCAAGAAACATGGTTAGCGCTGAAAGATATAGGAGTTGTTGTCGATGCACAGCAGCTAGAAGAAGTTTTATTACAGGTACAGCCACACAGTTTTATTAATTTACATGCTCCTTATTTTCCGAAAACAGCTTGGAATACGATTGTTACTAGATTAAAAGCAGGAATGGGACTGTTATCGCTCGGTGGCGCACCATTTAAACATCCCGTTCGTCAAGCTGAAAGCGGAGCATGGTTTATTGAAGCAGAGCAGACAGCGTTCCATCAGTCGTTAGGCATACATGAAGTGCTTAAAGTGAAAGCGGATGCAGTAACTAAGTTAGAAGCTTTGAGAGAGATACCAGTAGCAGCTAATTATCTTCACGTGTTAGACCAGCAAGCAGATGTATTAAACTTGGTCCCTCATGTAACAAAAAGTAGTGACTTACCTCATGAGATGGGATCGGCAGGTCCAATGGATGCTCGCGTTTATCCGCTTGTAAAAGGGATTGGCAGCGATGGAAGACAACTATCAGCACCTATTATTTTGTGGGAACGGGTACTTGGTGAGTTTGCTGGCGCACGCTGGATGTTTGTTGGACAACCACTAACGGAAGCTTTTTGGAACAATGATGGAGTTGCAGCATTAACGGTTTGGAATCAGTTCGTAGCTGCTGGCGTGACAGAGTGGTGGTTGAAACCGAACTATGCGACATATGAAATTGGCGAACGTCCACAGCTGACATTGCAGGTTCAACGACCCGGCTCAGATAGTACAGAAGGCGGACAAGTAGAGGCGGCAGCATGGACAGCTACAGTAACGATTGAAAAAGATGGGGAAAGCGAACCATTGTATGAGCATACCGTTACGCTTGAAGCTAATGCCGAATTGCAAATCATTCGTTTAACTGCACCGCTAAACATCGAAAACGGTTACTATCGTTTGCAAGCTTCACTTGTAAGCGACTTAGGAGAGACAAGACATTTGCGTCAAGGGTTTTGGGGACGTGATGATGCATTGTTAGCAAGCGGCAATGTTGTTACGGCAGATCGAGATTACTTCCGCAAAGATGGTCGCCCACTTCCGATCGTTGGCATGACATACATGTCTAGCGATGTCGCTCGCAAATTTTTAACGTTGCCGAACGTAGCGGTATGGGAGCGAGATATGGAGCAAATGAGCAAGGCAGGTATTAACTGGATTCGGACAGGGATATGGACAGCCTATCGCAATGTGATGGAAGTAGATGGGCATGTGTCCGAAGCAGCATTACGCTCTATCGATGCTTTTTTGTTAACCGCCAAACGGCATGATTTGCAAGTAACATTTACGTTTTTCTCGTTTACACCAGAAACGTGGGAAGGACGCAATCCCTTTTTAGATCCACGGAGTGTAGAAGCACAAAAAAGATTTATTCGCTCAATCGTTAGTCGCCATCGCCAGACAAAAAATGTGGATTGGGATTTAATTAATGAACCATCGATGTTCGATCCCGCCCGTATTTTCTCTGGAGGACCACGTACATGCAATGATCCATATGAGCACGCAGCTTATGTGGCTTGGTTAGAGGCGAAACATGGTGCGATTGAAGTGCTACAAGAAAAGTGGAATATGACAACAGAACAACTACCATCGTTTGCGCAAGTAAAAATTCCCGAGCCGAATGAAATTAACTTTGATATTCAAGATATGGCACAAGCGAAAAAAGGTGGCAAATGGCTCGATTACGTGTTGTTCTCGATGGATATGCATAACCGCTGGGCAAGCCAGCTATATGCAACGATCAAAGAAGTATGCCCGGATCATATGGTTACAGTAGGACAAGATGAAGGGTTAGGAGCGCAGCGTCCATCGCCATTATTTTATGAAGAATGCGTCGATTATACAACGGTTCACTCCTGGTGGTTAAACGATCAATTGCTATGGGATAGCGTCTTCACGAAAACGCCAAACAAACCAAATGTCATTCAAGAAACAGGGATGATGTATGTAGAAACACCGGATGGTAGAGCGAAGCGATCAGAGCTAGAGCTACGTAATATATTAGAAAGAAAATATGCGTATTCTTTTGCAGCTGGTGGAGCAGGAGCGGTTCAGTGGATATGGAATACTAACTTCTATATGGACAATGCCAATGAATCACATATCGGAGCGTTGCGTGCAGATGGAACAGAAAAACCGGAAGCAAATGTGTCTTATGACTTCGGTAAATTTATGGCATCTATCCGTGATTTGTTTACAGGTCGTGAACTAGAAGATACCGTCATTGTATTTCCTTATAGCAATGATTTTTCTAATCGAAAAGTTGCGTTCCAAGCGACAACACAAGCAGTTCGCACGCTGGCTTATCAGTTGAAGATGCCATTGAGAGGTATCGGGGAATATCAACTAGAAGATTTGCGAACGAATAAAGCGAAACTAATTATCGTCCCAAGTGCGCACAATTTTGATAACAAAGCTTTTGAGCAATTGCTCGATATTGTGCAAGAGACAGGAGCAACATTACTGTGGAGCGGTCCACTTAGTTTGGATGCTTATTGGAGACAAACGAAGCGAACGGAAGCACTAGTCGGCTCGTTGCAATTGCATAATGTGAGACGAGAAGAAAAGCTAATTCTTCCCGATGGCACTTCTTTAGCTGCATCTTATGGTAGTCGAAAAATTGCAGAATTAGTAAAAGAAATTACTGTAACGAGCGATGGCAAGCAGCAGTATAGCGGTGATAACGTTATTGAAGCACAACTGGGAGCGGGAAAACTGATTTGGAGTCCACAACCAGTAGAGTTAAATGAACGAGTAGAAACGTTGGAGCAACTATATCGCTATGCGCTGAACAAAGCTGACGTATCTCCACGTATGGAATGGCTACAAGGTGGCGACCTTGCTGGTGTCTACGGCGAAAAAGTAACGTTAGCCGAAGGCTCCTTGTATATCTTTGTTTCTGAGAGTGGATTTGATGCTACGATTGCTGTAGCTGATCCGGAAACAGGCAAACAATATAGCTTTGAACTAGCAAATGATCGGTCAGTTTTATTTGCAACGGACAAACAAGGTAAATTACTTGCTGTCTATCGTCCGGATGAAGTAATGGTACATGAACATGTTTGGACAAACTAAATAAAATAAATAGCCTTCGCTTTCATTATTATTCCGCAGAATAGTAGTGGAAGCGAAGGTTTTCTTTGTACTATGTATTAATCGACAACTTGCAAACCGATCAACGATGCCAGTTGAATGGCTTGCTGAGAAGACACTTTGCACCCTCGTAACTCTTCCAATCCGATAGTTATCGATGTAAAGGTAGAAGTGCTTAAATCTATACCTTTCAGTGGCGTTCGATCAAAGGTAGCTTTTTGTAACGAACAAGCTTGAAAGTAAGTATCTTTGCATTTGCATTCAAAAAAACCAGCCTGTTCTAGCGACGTTTGTTGAAAAAGCACTTTTTCAAACTTCAAAGTGGCAAAAGAAGCTAACTGTAAAATAGAATTGTCGAAGGAAACATGCCCAATGTACGTTTCTACGAAGTTAGCCCCAAGCAACTTACAATTGACAAACTCTACGCGATGGATCGAACTATTATCAAAGGTGACATTAGAAAAATCGCAATTTTCAAAACGAGTATCAGAAATATTTCCTCGGTAAAAGGTGGAATCAGTGAATTTTGTATTTTTAATGATGCACTGGCTTATGTAGGCTTTTTCAATCATTTGCTGAGAAACATCCGAGTCTTGAATAGAACAATCTTCTAGTGAAGTATCATCTGATTTCCATATATCGTTAAAATCGCAATCAGTGAGTGCTGACGTAATTTTGGGCGCAACTAATTTCATATCGCTCCTACTTTCTATCGTTATCTATCATTATTTATAGCTAATGAAAATGAGTTAGTAATGGATAGTATACCATAGAAGGGATAGGTTACAAGAGATTATGCAGATAACGCAACAACAGAAAGTTTGTACGATAAATCGTATAAACGGTCATGGTCAGAAGGGTGAAATACAAGCTTTGTACGATAAATCGTATAAACGTTCATGGACAGAAGGGTGAAATACAAGCTTTATACGATAAATCGTATAAACGATCATGGACAGGAGGGTGAAATACAAGCTTTATACTATAAAACGTATAAATCGGCTTGGATAGACGCTTGGAATACAAGCTTTGTACGATTTATCGTATGAAACTTTACAATTGTGACTTAAATGGCAAGTATCCGCCTCTCTGCTTTCCTTCGAGACAGTTGCATAAGCTTTTTGTGTATGGACGAGCTTAGCAATCGGTAAACTAGGTATAGCTGTTGAAACAAGTGAAAAAGCTATCACTACAGGAACTAAGTTTTTGAATTTCACAATATACGCCCTATGTAAGTCACTAATTATTAATCGTTGACCTAAGTTGTAACAACTTAAAGTTTAATAAATCAAAATTAAAGTAACAACAAAAAATGAATTTTTTTACAAAAAAACACAAAATAAGTTTTGTAATATTTCTAGCAAAAATAGCAGGAAATTTGTAAGTGTGTCATTATGTATTGTCAATAGCTCTATCATCTGTCATTATTTTAGAATACTAAAATAATATTGACGGTTAACAAGGAAAGGAAGATATAGGATGGAAATGGTAAGCTCATTGTTGTCGCAAATAGAAAGCAATAGTTTTAAAGCGATATTGGAGAAGCTGTATACTGCGGATGAGCAAAAGATAGCCTATCAAGTGAAGCGATATAGTTATTTGTTGCGAACTTTTGCTAGCACTTTTGGAGAAGAAAAAGTAAGTTTATTTAGTGCACCAGGAAGAACGGAAGTTGGCGGCAATCATACGGATCATAACTATGGAAAAGTATTAGCGGCGAGCATTAACTTGGATGCCATAGCAGCGGCAACACCTTGCGAACAACGCACCATTACTATTTATTCCGAAGGTTATCCCGAGCCATTTATTGTTCATTTGGACAAGCTGGAGAAAGAGGATGAACCGAGTACGACTACGTTGATCAAAGGGCTGGTAGCAGCATTTTTAGATTTTGGTTATGAGGTTGGCGGGTTTAACGCTTATATTACTAGCGATGTGGTGAATGCATCTGGATTAAGTTCATCGGCTGCCATTGAAATGCTGCTTTGCTCGATCATCAATCATTTCTATAATGAAGGAAAACTGGATCGTGTCACTTATGCTAAATTAGGGCAGTATGCAGAAAATAAGTTTTGGAACAAACCTTCCGGACTATTAGATCAAATGGCATGTGCCATTGGTGGTTTAATTACGATTGATTTTAATGATCCCGAAATTCCACAGATAAAATATGTGCCATCGCAGTCGTTAATGGATCAGTATGATATGGTTATTGTTCAAACAGGTGGAGATCATGCAAACTTGACCGAGGAATATGCCGCAGTTCCGAACGAGATGAGACAGGTGGCAGAAGCGTTAGGAAAATCTTATTTGAATGAAGTAACGTTGGATCAATTGTTAGCTCAATTATCAGAAATTCGTCCACAACTTACCGATCGTGCGATACTAAGGGCCGTTCACTATTTGTTAGAAAATGAGCGAGTAGATGTTATGAGCGAAGCATTAAAAATGAACCAATTTCATTTCTTCTTAGAAAAAGTGACGGAATCCGGAAACTCTTCATGGAAATATTTGCAAAATTGTTACGTGGCAGACAAGCCTAAAGATCAACCTATTACGTATGCTCTAACTTTAACTGAAATTTATTTAGCTTCTATAAATGAAGGTGCTTGCCGAGTTCACGGTGGTGGATTTGCTGGTGTCATTCAAGCCTATATACCAAAACAACATACAGCAGACTTTGTTCGTTATATAGAAGATAAAGTTGGAGAAGGAACGACGTATATTGTCAACATTAGACCATACGGTGCAGTTGCATTAAAGGAATTAGCTTAAAACAATAAAGTAACAGGGGTTTTATATATAGAGGTTGGAAGATATATATTATTTCTTCCAGCCTCTTTTTTTTTGAATAATAGAAGGTTTTTCAGAATATAACGAGAATGAATATGTTATTCTGAAAAACCTTTGTTTTTTTGAGGTTAATTTAATGATAGAAGCTGTCTTTGTTTGCTCTGATAGTATTGGTGAAAAGGGGAGAAGAGAATTGGAAATGAAGAAAGTTATAATCGGGATTGATGGCGGAGGTTCTTATACGAGAGTAGTTGTAAGCGATTGCGAAGGGAATGTGTTAGCTTACAACGAAGGAGGAGCTTCTTCTATATACAAAGATATAAATGCGGCAAGTAACGTACAACAAACGATCCAACAAACATTGAAGCAAGCAAACTTACTTCCACAACAAGTGATCGGACTAGTGGCTGGCATAGCTGGACTGGATACTCCAGAAGATTTGGAATGGGCGAGTCGATTAACTGAAATTGAAGAATTAGAATGTCCCAAATGGCATATAAATGATACGAATGTTGCACATGCGGGGGCATTTTTAAATGAAGCGGGTATTGTCGCTATATCGGGAACAGGATCAAAAATATTTGCGATTAACGATAGTGGCAAAGAAGTAACTAATTACGATTTTCACCAGTATGCTAATAGCGCAGCTAGGTTTTTGTCTTATGCAGCGGTGTATGAAATAATAGCAGGGAATGTAGCGAAGGAAGATAGTTTATTTTTAACGCAAGTGCTACAGTATTTTAAAGTAGATGCTTTGGAGCAACTGTTGCAGTTAGGAGTACAAGGTTTTATAACAGATCGAGAAGAGCGAACGCGAGTATTTGGATTGATGGCTCCAATCGTGACCAAAGCAGCACAAAATAATAGCCCACTTGCTCAGCGAGTATGTCAGCGAGCTGTCTATGAAATGAGTATTGCTATCCAAATGCTAGGCGCAACGTTCACTTCAGAACAAGTATTAGTAACTGGAATCGGAAGCGTTGTTAATGACCCTTACATAAAAAAAGTATTAATTTCTACCCTATCTGCAAATGCTCACAAACAATATAAGTGGATAGAACCAGAGCTCCCTGCAGCTATTGGTGGCATATTGTTAGCTTTTCAAAAATTACAAATGACAGTAACTACTCCGATGATTGAAAGGCTGAAATTATGGAACAGCTCGAGATAGCATATAGACGTTGAACTAGCATTATGAAACAGAGAGGACTTGCCAATATGAAGGAACAAAGCGCGAAAAACAAACTAGCTTGGGAGCATCGTGCGTATGAATTTTGGCATTTAAGAGATGGCTCACCTGAAAATAAAGCAAAAAAGATCATGGATAATCCTGCGGGGCAATTGAAAAAATATCAGCAATATTTTGAACAATGCGCTGGAAAAAGGATTGCTAACATTTGTGGTTCCAATGGAAGAAAAGCAGTGCCGTTAGCTTTGTTAGGCGCTGATGTAACCGTATTTGATATTTCGGAAGAAAATAAAAGATATGCCCTTGAACTAGCGGAGTCAGCCAATGTAACTATAAATTATGTTGTTACTGATATTTACGAGATCAACCTTGAAAAGTATCGTGGTCAATTTGATATGCTCTATTTAGAAGGAGGGATATTGCATTATTTCGATAATATTGACAAATTGATGTCTATTCTTTTTGCGATGTTGCAAGATAACGGGATAATGGTTTTAAGTGATTTTCATCCTTTAAGAAGGTGTATCGTTGCCGATTCAAAAATCCAATATCAAATCCAGCAAAATTATTTTGATACAGCATTACATAGCGGGGATGTAGCGTATAAGCATATTTTTAATGAGCATGAACAACAACAATTTCCGGATGTTTTGCTCAAAAGTTATACTCTTAGTGAAATAATAAATGCTGTTATAGGTACCGGATTAAAGCTTCTGAAATTTGATGAGCATCGTGGTTGGCGAAACGAAAACATACCATGGGAATTTACAATTGTAGCTAGCAAATAGAAGTATACTGTAGAATTAAATATAGGTACAAGTATTAGTATATAGAGGGAGGATTCTATGATTATTCCATATAAAAATAGCGTACCCAAAATTGATTCTTCGGTTTTCATTGCCAATGGTGCAGTAGTTACGGGTGATGTCGTTATTGGTGAGTATACAAGCGTTTGGTACAGTGCAGTAATTCGTGGAGATGTTGCTCCAACTATTATTGGTCGGGGAGTTAGTATTCAGGACAATGCAACCTTGCATCAGAGTCCGGGAATTCCATTGGTCATTGAAGACGATGTGACGATTGGTCACAATGCAGTGTTACATAGTTGCCATATTAAGCAAGGCGCGCTTGTTGGGATGGGATCAATTGTGATGGATGGAGCTGTTATTGGTGAGAAAGCTATGGTTGGTGCAGGAGCTTTAGTGCCACCTGGAAAAGTAATCCCTCCGGGCACATTAGCGATAGGTTCACCAGCTAAAGTCGTTCGTGAACTGCGGGAAGCAGATTATGCTGATATGGAGAGAATTCAAAAATCGTATGTGGAAAAAGGGCAGTATTATAAACAGTCAGCTGACAAGTAGGATTAAGTGTATTATTTAAATTTATAAGAACATAACCAGTTTGAAACAAGAAGACACTCGAGAGGGTGTCTTTCTACATAGCCCAATATCAAATATTAGACGATTTAAATTGGGTACCATTTCTCTTCTATTAGATATATACTAAATCATATTTAACGTGGATTCTAAGTATTCGAAATGTTCACCGGATGGCTGAAAAGAGGGCAATCAATAGAGATGAGTTAAATTAAAGTTAATTGGAGTAGATATGCAATGTGCGGAAAGGGGACATCATGAAAAGATTAACTATCGGATTGTTTGCCCATGTCGATGCGGGTAAGACGACTTTTGCGGAACAACTGCTATATCATACGAATAACATCCGTTCGAGAGGGCGGGTAGATCATAAAGATACATTTCTGGACAGTCACGACATCGAGCGGGAAAGAGGTATTTCGGTGTTTGCCGATCAAGCGGTTATGGATTATAAAGGCGACACTTTTTATTTGATCGATACGCCTGGTCATGTCGATTTTTCTCCTGAGATGGAGCGTGCGATGCAAGTTATAGATTACGCTATTATTATTGTTAGTGGAGTTGAAGGAGTTCAAAGTCATACCGAGACAGTTTGGCAGATGTTACGTAAACATGAGATTCCAACTTTTTTCTTTATCAATAAAGTAGATCGAAGCGGAGCTGATGTAAGTAGAACTATGGAAGACATACGTCAACAATTGACCGGGGATGTTTGTTCCATTACGGAAAGTTTCGCAGGCGGTTACGTCAGTGAGTCGTTACGAGAAATTATGGCGGAGCGGGATGAGTTGCTATTAGATGCATTTTTAGATGGAAAGGAAGAGCAATCCTTTTGGTTGAATTCCTTGCAGAAAATGGTGCGAGAAGGTCGTCTATTCCCTTTTACTTCTGGGTCGGCACTACAGGATGTCGGTGTACAGGAATTTTTGGAGCAACTGCATCTGTTGACGATATCATCTTACGATGAGACAGCTCCTTTTAGCGGGCGAGTTTATAAAATTCGTCATGATGCCAATGGAGTAAGGCTAACGTTCATTAAAGCGATGAGCGGTAATTTGAAGGTACGGGAACAGCTTATTTACACGAATGGCGATATTCACTACGATGAGAAAATTACACGCCTCTTATTGTTTAACGGTTACAAATCGCAACCGGTGGAGCAAGTGGTAGCTGGTGATTTGTTTGCAGTTGTCGGTTTGACTGAAGCCGAGGCTGGACAAGGTTTAGGACTATATACAAATAAGTTAGTTTACGAGTCGGAGCCGACGTTGCAATCGAAAGTACAATTTGACGAATCGCTTCATGTACAGCAAGTACTTGGTAAGTTTCGTATGCTATATGCAGAGGACCCATCTCTAAATGTTGTTTGGGAAGAGAGCTTGCAGGAGATTCATATTCGTGTGATGGGTTTGATCCAGTTAGAAGTGCTGGTGCAGCTAGTGAAAGAGAGATTCGGCTTTAATATTTCTTTTAGTCAACCGCAAATTTTATATAAAGAAACGATTCAATCCGCTGTGATTGGGTATGGACATTTCGAACCGCTCAGACATTATGCGGAAGTACATCTTTTGCTTGAACCAGGGGAACGGGGCAGTGGCATTCAATTCGCCAATGTATGTCATCCCGATGACCTCAGTATCAATTACCAAAAGCTAATTGAGGCACATCTTTATGAACGGGAGCATCATGGACTGCTGACGGGTATGCCTGTTACTGATTTGAAAATTACGTTGTTAAGAGGTGCTGGACATAACGAACATACCCATGCTGGCGATTTTCGTGAGGCGACCTTTCGGGCGCTGCGGCAGGGTCTGGAGAAAGCAAGTAACTTGCTTCTAGAACCATATTATGACATCAAAATCAAAGTGGGAATAGATGAAATGGGACGGGTATTGTCTGATATTCAGCGAGCCTCAGGTACGTTTGATCCACCGGAAATGCTGGATACCCATGTAGTTATTACAGGAAGAGTACCTGTGTCAACCTTTATGAACTACAGCATCGAGCTTGCTTCCATCACACATGGACGAGGTAGCATGCGCTCTACATTTGGCGGTTATGATCTGTGTCATAATAAGGAGGAAGTGATCGAACAGTTAGGTTATCGTAAAGAAGCAGATCCGCTCTATACCTCTTCTTCGATATTTTGTTCCAAAGGGGCTGGCTATTCCGTTTTGTGGGACGAAGCGGAAGCTAAGATGCATTTGGCTATGCGGTGAATTGTCTTATTTTTTTATTATCATTTAAACCAACTAAGGGGGATTATCGTGAAATATCAAACTTCATTGAAATTTTTCAAACTGGTCTTTGTTGTACTTATGAGTTTATTGCTACTACTTCCATTCTCTACCGTACATGCTAGTCAGCCAACAGATAGCCTCTTCCAACGAGCGACGAAGGTCTATCCTGCTAATAAAACAGCACTAGTTACAACCAATCCAAAGGGATCGATAGAAGTAAATTATAATTCTAGCTTTATATCTGTCAAAGATATTTTTGGTGGACGAGTAGATAGAATACTGTGGGATGGAAGTTCGAAAACCGTTAAAATCATTAAAAATGGACAAGAAGCAGTGCTTAATTTCTCCGGAAAAACAATAAAACCTGCTGCCAACCAAATTATTTTACCTACAAACTGGGCTCGCTTGGAAAAAGGAAAAGCATTTATTAGTGCCTCTGTACTTTGTTATATTTTCGAAAATAATGTGGAGCTGTTTGAAATTTTAGGTGGCGACACTAACGACAAAGAACGAATCGAGTGGCTAAATAAGCTAGCCTTTTTGAATATTAGTACAACGGTTACTCAAAGTGATGATACATTGCAAATCTATATTTCATCTTTTAATCTACCGCCAGATGTAGAAAAGCAGAAAGATTTAGGTAGTTTTGGTAATCGTGCGTTGGAAGTGTATCCTGGTTCGAAATCTATACTTCATGCGTCCAAACAAGGAAAGCGAACTGTATTTACTTATGAATCTTCGTTTATTCCTGTAAATGATATATTTGGCGGTCATGTCGAGGGGGATCAAATGGGATAAGCAAACAAAAACAGCCACTATCGTGAACAACGGTCAATCAGCGGTATTGAACTTCTCTGGTAAAGCAATAGAGGGAAGTAAAAATCAAATTATTCTTCCTACAGAATGGATTCGTTTAGAAAACGGAAAGTCGATGATTAATGTTAATGTTCTATGTTATATATTCGATCCAGCTGCTGACAAATTGGCAGATAAAGAACGCGATGACTGGGCAAGCAAACTATCCTTTTTGAATATTAGTACCGAAGGCATCTACAGTGCTGTAGATGGTTATTTACAAGTGTTTTTAAGTTACAGACCACATGGTTAATCTATGCCATAATTAGGTATTATTCGAATCTAACTTATGAAACGGTAAGTTTGTATGTTTTTTCGTATAAAGTTGTATTCCGATCAGTAAAGTCCATATAATTGTGTAAAATGCATCTGGAAGAAAATAAGAAGAGCCATGATGAATTATTTCCTTTAGAATGAAGTTGTCGAGACGACATTCAATGGAGGGATTCATCATGACTCAAT
>NZ_JBHUMH010000056.1:0-97369 GCF_042684845.1 Paenibacillus yanchengensis
CAGAGGAAATACATCGATATGGACCTATATTGGACGTGGAAAAAAGAGAAGAAGAAAGCCGAACCCAAGTCATAAGTCCGGCAGATCATATCTAAAGGGAATTTACACATAAAAAAGGACTTGACCGGGGGAGATCAAGTTTATACGAAAATTCATATAAAGTGACCCCGATAATAGGTTGAACGTAAGGATTTTATACGATAAAACAAACAAACAACCACAATTGCGTTGATCGGAATGCAACTTTATACGAAAAAACGTACAAGTTTACGGTTCCATTGATCTTAAACATAAAAAATCCCCTTACAGCAACAGGCTTTATTGTCTACCTGTCTACCATATGGGGAGCATATCACTTTAACATGATGCTATTTTTCTATTTATGAAAAGGAAGACTGCTCGTAGAGCCAATCCATTGCTTGTGCTCGTTCACTAAAAGGAGATACATCTCGTTCTTTCAGCGGCTGATCTGCATCAATAAAACCTAACACAGCGTATGCACCAACACCTAACTGTAACGTATGTCTACCAGCTTCATATAGGAAAGCGTGGACATTAACGCCTGGATAGAAACTATTTTTAATCGCTTTCCGTAGAATAGGATGTAAACCACCACGATCATCGGCATGCGTATTTACATCTAATTGAGGCACTTGCAGCCATTGTGGATCGTTAGAATTAAAGTAACCTACTAGCACTCTTACCGGTTGCTCTACTTCAAACTCAATGGTTACACCTTCTTTAGCTGCCACTTCCCGACTAAACCGAATACCTGTCAGTCCTTCTATTTCCTCCGCAAAACTAGCTGCAAATACTTCACCATCCGTAAACATTGCTGTCTCTTTCTCTAGCGAGAACGTTTCAACATTATTAGAATAGAGCTTGAACGGTACTTGTTGATATGGTTCTATTTTTTCTTGTGAAGTTACTTGCTGCGGCAGCTTACCTGCTTTTAAATGTTTAACATTTGTTCTAAAGTTATTTAATTCTTTCTCATAGACAGGTAACACATCTGCCCAGTGCTTATATTTAAACCCATCAGGCATTGGAATTTTCCGATGCTTCGTTAACATACTATTTGCATATAAATAAGTGTTTTCTGTCAATGCTGTTAACTTCTCAAACCATGCCATACTATTTTCTAAATGTACAACTGCTTGCTCCAACAACTCTGTTTGCTTTAAATAGTCATCCTTTACGAGTTGCTTATACATCATTATTTGAACAGCTGCTCTCACTTTCTCGCCATAGAAAAATGACATATACCTTATCGCTTCTATATCTGTCACTAATCGATTAAACTCTACTTTGTTTTTCGTTACATATTTCTGTGCTTCTTGAATAGCAAGCCATGCGGTATCCGCTAACTTTTCAACCGTTTCGATAACGTCAAATGGTGTTTCGCCCACATGCGGTTGTCCAGCTACTTCTCGACGCACATATAGCTCTATTTTTTCCCCTTGCGGAGCATGATCTTCCCATAATCCCTTGTACGGGGAATAACGATCTGGATTAGTTAATTGACTTAACGTCATGCCGAGTGACAACGTTTGTCTATTTCCTTCTGTAATACCAAAACGGCGTAACAAGCGCGGCGCACATTCACCATAAGCATCGTATGCTGTTATCAATGCCGTAGCCGTCTCCCGACTTCCGAATCGTTCGGTGAACTCTTCTATCCAATAATATTGCTCTGTATCAGCATCACGATCTGGATTCCAAGCATACCTTGCCCAAGCTGCATACCATATCCAGTCTCGATCCATCTGTTTTACACGGGGCTCCACTTTATCCGCACTATACGGCCAATCCCAGAAAAACAATGGATACACATGTAGACCGTTTGCTTTTTGACGATATTTAGCAGCTTGCATACTTTTTTGAATAAATGAAACAGATCCGTAACGGAATGGCTCCAAATTCGCCAATATATGAATATTAATAATATGCACAGATTGCATCGAACTGAGACGATTATGCTTCTGCACCCATTCTCCACGTGGTGTCCACGTCGTTAACGATTCTCCATTATACTTTGCTTCCGTATACAAATTCGGATATAGTGGTGCCGCTTTATCAATCACTGGTTCCGCATCTATCGCATGCGCCCGCAGTATAATCGGTGGTAGCTCTTTGCGGTTCGTATCTTCCAGCCCATCGAACACACCAGCTAATATCGTTTCCGTGAACCACTCGGTTCCATAAATACTACCTTGCAAAGCTTCCCCCAAACATAACATTAATCCAGCATTCGGATAATCACGAACAAACGCAGCAACAGACTTGCGAGTGTAATCAGCTGTAATCGGTAATGGCTGTGGCTGATGTAAATCTAACCCATGCTTTTGCGCAAACGGTAATGGAATATGAATATTATAAAAGTTAAGAACAATCCATATCCCTCGTTTATCCGCTTCTTTTGTTAACCAAGTAAAAGTTTCCACATTACGTGCGAATTCTTCCTCCGTCACTTCCAAAGCTTCTGGATACTCTTTTACTTTTACAAGAGAAGAGAACGGATGACCGGACCATAGATATAATACGTTACTGCGTTGACTACAAAGCATATCCAAAAATTGCAGCCATAGTTGTTTATCATAAAACCATGGAAAGCGAGTCGGAGTAATTGGATACTCGTAAGTACGTCTCGGTGGTTCAATCTCTGTTTTTTGTAGCCCTAGTGCAGGTCCTCGTAATACGAATTGTGGATCGGCTTCACTATGTGCCAAAAAAGAAGGTACAGCTCCTAGCTTCGTAATTCGTTCCGCCAAGTCTTGCATTCCATATAAGGCTCCCGAATCATTACCACCTACGACAACAAGCAAATTTCCGGGTAAAGTCGCTACATAAAAACCTTCTTTTTCTGGAGCTTTTGTATGATAAAGCAGCACTTCTTGCTCTTCTAGTGTTTTTATAAATTCAGACGATTGTCTCGTTCCTATAAATATTTTATAAGCAGATTGCTGGCGATACGATGTAGCATCCCATGACTCATCCAATTGCTCTATTTCATAATTACACTGACGAAGTGCTTCGCTTAGTAATTGACAACCATGCAACATCCGCGAAGTTGCCTGTTCTTGCATACTTATTACTATTTTCATTTTCTGTCCTCCTCATTTTTTCTTACACGATTACTGTAAATCGTTACAGCACTGTTTCAGATATTAGAATAGAGTGTAGCCATGAAAACGAATATTTCCCATTTACTTCATGCGAACCTGCAAATAAATCATATTGCAATTTTTCAGGATTTTCCTTAGCGTAATAGCTTTTCAACTGCTCTACTGTTTGTAAAAAAGAATGTTTAGGAAAAATAGTATCTTGATCTCCGGACTCTAGATATAGTGGTCTAGGTGCTATTAGCCCGAGCAGTTGTGGCAATTCTGCATATTGCAACACATTAGGTAGATAATTATCTATACAGTGATTAACAGCTAGAATACTACCTTTGTACGTATTAGCAAACGCACACAAAACGACTGCTTTGATTCGTTGATCGAGTGCTGCGGTGTAGGCGGCAACAGTTGCTCCGCCAGAAAATCCAATACAGCCTATTCGTGCTGAATTTACTTCTGGACGTGTGGACAAATAATCTAATGCACACTGCATTTCGAACACTCGTAAGCCTACCAAAGATAAACCATACATAAGTAAATGACCTGACATTGGCTGACAAGAATTTTTATTATTAGCTCCCTGATCTCTACTTAGCTTCCGACCACCCATACCGACTAACTCCGGTGCCAATACAACATGCCCTCTCTTCACCATCTGTACTGCAAAGCGGTGATTAGGATTACGATCATCTAATATTGGATTTCCGTCCGCATCTAAACCTACAACTTCACAACTGCCCGAACCATGACCATGTATAGCCAGCACAGCAGAAGTAGCGTGATTATTGCTATTCATGACACTTTTGGGTATGAGTACGTACGCCGGCATTCGCAAACCGATGGCTGTACCAAGCTCCACTCGTTCTTGCACATAATCTTCGTATTCTACTCGCTCCAATACTATTGGTTCTAGAGCAGTCCGCCATTGACTAAAATTGCCGAGTGACTGTTGCAATCGATTTTTTAACTCTTCTCGCTGCACTCCCGTTTCCAACGCATCGTTTATAAGTCCATTTTGCAGTTTATCATTTCTCTCATTCGCAAATTGTGTATATAAATATTCCAAAAAACTATCAGGATTCCACACTTTTTTCCCTCCTTATAGTTCCGGTTGCCATTGATCGTCTCCACGCAGTATATTACTCACCGTCATAGCAGCTACTTGTTCTGCTGTTAACTCCTTTGCCCATGGGGCACGCTCGCTTTTATCTGATCCTGGACCACTACACCCGTATTCCGCATAGCGAGCTGTCTTTTCCCTATCTGGATCACGCCAATTATCCCATCCGACTGGACGAATATGATGATCGATCCAGCACTGAACAAATATAGCGCTACCATGTGGTCTCCACGGTCTTCCTAAGTACACCGTTGCTGTTGGAGCATCCGTAGTTAAGCGGCAGTTAAGAAACACGTAACCATACGGCTGATCTTCTGCTGTCGATGCTGCTGTAACATACCCGTTATGTCGATCTAAACTATGAATAACACAATGATCAAATACAGCCGTTGCCGAGCCAAATATAAAATCGACCGTACCTTCAATATAACAACGATCATATAACTGTCGCCCATGCCCAGGTGTATACAGCGCATCTTGATGCCCTAATACTGCTACATCTCGAAAAATTAATCTGTCGCCGGCTGCTTCCAGAGCAATCGCCTGACCTTGGGATTGGATACGACTAGCATCGTTAGCAAAGGTTATTCGTTCCGCTGTAAAATCATTTGCTAATACTGTAAAGGTAGCTGTTTCATACATCGTCATCATATTACCATCCGGCTTTCGTCGAGATACCGAATCATCATATATAATAATGGTCTGATCACGACTTTCACCAACTAAGCGAATATTTCTTTTTAGTTCAGATACGTTAATTTTTTCTCTATATTCTCCATTTCTCACTTCAATTAGGCTAATATCAGCACTTTGATCAGGAACAGCTGCTATCGCCTCCGCTATTGTTACAAAGTCACCGCTTCCTTGTTGATCGACTACCCATGTACGCATTTCTTCACCTACTTTATGTTGTTTTTAATAGAAACACTTTTTAGCTATTACACATGTGCTTTTAAATGCTGTAAGCTTGATGTCCGCAAACTATTTTCAATCACCGTTTTTGTCTGCACATCTGCTGGCAATACCGGTAACCTTGGCAATCCATTTCCATAGCCCAATTGACGCATTACTTCTTTCAGCGCTGCTGGTACTGTTCCCATCTTCATTAGTTTTCTTATCTCTGCTATTTCGGATTGGGCACGTCTAGCATCAGTAAGCTTACCCGCTTGGTAATAATCATAAATAGATACAACTAAACTTGGAGATACGTTAGCTGATGCTGCAATAGCTCCTGAACCACCTGCAAGTAATGCAGAAAGTATGAAGGAATCTGTTCCTGCCAATACAGCAAATTCATCTGAAGCCTGATCGATTAATTGCAATAAATGTTCATAGTTTCCACTGGAATCTTTAATGCCTACAATGTTTTCAATATGCGACAATTGCGCAACGGTGCTAGCTTCCAACATAATTCCTGTACGAGCTGGTATGTTGTATAACACGATTGGCAGAGAAGTAGACGCTGCTACCGCTTTATAGTGTGTAGCCAATTCTTCCTGATTGATCGGTACAAAATACGGTGTAATAACAGATAATACATCCGCTCCTACTTTTTCTAGCTTCTGCGATAAACGAACGGATTCTTCTGTAGTAATGGCACCTGAACCGGCATATAGCGGAACTTTTCCCTTAATTTCATCAGCTGCTATTTTTACTAACTCTACCTTTTCATCCTCATGAAGGGAAAAAAACTCCCCATTAGTACCAAGTACAAAAATGCCATGTACACCGGATGTTATTTGACGTTGGATCATCGTCCGAAGTGTTTCTTCATCTATTTTCCCGTTAGCTAAAAACGGTGTAATTAACGCTGGTATAATTCCTTGCGGTTTAAACATATATTGCTCCCCCTACCCTGCTATCTTTATATTTTTACTACACTTGCTGCTCGTATACGTAACCCATGATGTAATACTTCTGAAATAATCCACGACGGATTCCATGTATTGCTTCGACCACGACCTTGGAAATTGGATTGAAAAAATCCTTCTGCTTGTTCCCCAACGACAGTAAATCCCCATTCACCAGGTGTAGTACAAATGCCTTGCCCCATCGCTGCAAAAATCTTTTCTGCAAGTTTCACAAAGCGCTCATTTCCAGTCCACTTGCCTAGCTGCCACACTTCATACGTCGGAAAAAACACATCCAAATGATGGTTTTGCACGCTCACTCCTGGCCATCCTGCAGCCAAGAAATTTGCTTCCGCAAAAGATGTTCCCGCATCGTACACTGGATTCCATACATAAACAAACGTTAATTGCCATTCTGCCGCTACTTCCGCCCATTGCTGATAACGTTCTTCTTTCGTCAGGACAAACATCTCATAAGCTGCCAAGAAGAAAAACATTCCCGCTTCTTTATCTTCACATCTAGCATCTAGCGTAGAACGAGCAAATGGGCGTTCAAATGTCAGTGCATGTAATCTATAATAGCTCTCTAATATATGATGAGCCTTTTCCAAATATAGTTCTTGATTAGTCACTTGATACGCTTTGGCAAGTGCTATTTGACAAGGAATACCCGCAGCAGTTATGGATGCTGGATCTACACTACTTCCATCATGTCGAAACGCTGCCGGAAATATATTATCTTTGGTAGTCGCTAATAGTAAAAACTGTGCGGCTTCCTCTACTGCGCTAACCCAGCTAGCAGGAACTTCCCGCCCATAATTACGATACAACAGAATAATATCTGCTAAATCGCTAATAGTTTCACCGAAGGCGCGGCTAGAAATTACCTTTTCTTGCATCCAGTTAAAGCTATCCCATTGTCCACTCTTTAGTAAGTAAACACTATGACGTAATCCTTTAACTGGCGATGTACTATGATTAACATAGAAGTTAACCGCTTTCTCACAACGATCGATCCGTTCCAACTGCTGCTCAGAAAAACCAAGATGAGCATCACACCACGCCATTTTTAACGCTTGCCCTGTCCATCCATACATAAAATGTAATTCATGTTTTTTGGATGGAAAACCGAAACTGTTACGGTCGTTAAACTTCACATATCCTGCTGCTGCACCAGCTTCTCTCCAACGATCATCCATGGCAGCAGTCTTTAAGCGAATCATTTCGTCTAACGTTAAAGGGGTTGCAGTTGGCACGTTAAATATTTTTTCAGCCTGATGTACAACTTCAACAAATGCACGTCCTGGCTGTGCTACCATGCCCCAATCCACTACATAATGCTTCTTCAATGTAAATCCAGATTCGAAGTTTAAATAGCCTTGGTCATACGGTGCAATTTGGCTTTTGCTCACATAAACGATATCCTTTTCACCATTGAACATAAGCGCTCCACTCATCGTGGCAATAGTTAGTGACGTATTATCCTTGTAAGCACCAATCGAACCATAATGGATCGTCCCATCCTCACATTCCACATAGTCTGGAATCGAATATAGTGTAAAATAACGTTGTCCAACAGCAGCAACTGGCCATTCCATATTGACACAAGGTATCGGCAAACGGTGTTCTTCACATAGTAAACCTTGCCCAGTCCCTACACCTAAACGAGGCACAAGTCGATCAGGATCTGCCGATGGGTTATTATTATATATGACATGTGGAATTGTAATTTGCTCTTGACCATCTATCGGTAATTGCCACTCTACTCCAACGACAACATCATTCAAAATGGTAGACGTCACGTTTTCCCATTCTATTATTGTTTCTAACAAATCATGACTATTAAAAAGTAATGTACATGTTACTCGTAACTGCATTGCGTTAGCTACTATCGTTATTTGCTCTTCATTGCTATGAATAGCCACACTTGTAAGCTGCAATTGATGATTGTGCCAAGGTCGCCCAGTCGAGTAAACTAGCATCTGTTGTATATCATTTTTGTAGTAAGGTATTTTTTCATCTTGATGATATAAACTAATTTCCGCTCCCTGCGTACTCTCTTTCACTTCCAACTTCCTTGCTCTGCTAGCGCTAAGCAATGAATACAGTTCCATTTCACGCCGCCTCCTGTTTATCAGACCATGGTTTCTAATCTACTTGGTCTACATCTTGCATGACCATTTGCTGTACATCTCCTTGCAATTGACCAGTACCTACTTTTCGTAAACGCAGTGCATAATATAACTCGCCTAGTAACGTTATATCGAATCTACCTTCAAACGCTTGTTCGAGTGTAGTAATTGTCATATTCCATGTATCGATGATATCGACTTCGTATTTGCCTTCCGGCATCATAAATGCACGTGAAGAAAATCGATGAGGACCAAAATATTGTAAATAATAATGACCACGTTCTTCTAATGTTGAAGCGTCATGTCGAAGCCGGCTATAGCTAACGTCATGTGGCGCTTCGCTTATAATTTTTTGTAGAAAAGTTAATCGAGCTATACTATCCCCTACTAATAAACCACCATGAACAGACCATGTCGTTCCATCTGCTTGTAGCATGGACTCCCCGTGAGAAGCAAAACCTCCACGCATAATCGCTTCCCAAATATGGTATGTCATTTCTTCCGCTAGTAATGCATCATCGGGAGTCGCCCCGTTACCTTCTCTACCGCAATGTTCCAATACGACTGGCTTTTCATACTGCAACGTAAAATCAGATGCTTTTTTAATATCTTCATCCTTTAAGCTAATATGTGTTAATGTCGGCAAGCCCCAATTATAGGCGTTCGTCACGCCATGAACGGTTAACAAGTGATGACCGTAATCATTTTCTTTAATCGTTCGGATAAGCGGAAGCAACTGCTGCTCTGTATCGTCGATGACTTGATCTCCATTGTCGCTTATTGTCCACCATACATTCGCATAAGCGGCGTAGCGTGCGACGATATAACGAATATAATGGTGCTTTTGCTCCTCCGTTAAATGAATCAGACCTAGTTGCTCAACTTTTGGCGAAAAGAGAACAAGCTCCACTTGTATACCTAGCTCTGCTAATCGAGCAATGCTTTTATCCAAAAGATCAAAGTACGGTAAGTGCAACTGATTGCCATCATATTTCCCCTCCGCAGTGGAGACAAAAGGGAAATATCCTTGCTGAGTAACAGCTTCACTACGGTAAGGCATTACTAACATATTCACTTTGTTAAAAGGGCTCGCCTGTAACGTTTCTATCGTTTGTAATCGTCTAGCTTCCTCTTGTACATGCCATTCTTCCAGCCAAGTACCCATCGGAATAAACGTCGTTCCATCCTCATAAGTGAATCTCGTCTGATTCATGATTTGGACTCTACCGTGTTGCTTTTGCGATGAAGCTACACACTGGAACTTTCCACTGAAAATACCGGTGGGAAACATCGCTCCTTCTGCTTGAAAAGCCCATTCTCCTACCTGATCAGGCATGAATCGAACCGTTATTGCTCCTGATCCATCATAGTAGCCTTCCGTCTCAAAATATCGACCAGTATGGTTAAAAGTCACTTTAAGACCCGTACGATCCGTTAATTGGAGTGGTGTATTAATAGGTATCTTCCACTCAAATTTTGCCCAACGCTCTACTATTTGTGTATACAGCATCTATTCTTGTCTCCTCTCAATTTGCCTGTATTCGGATAGCAGTATATGGTTTGGCTGGCAATGGTATGACACTTTGTCCCGTGTATGTCTCTTTCAGTACCGTTATTGTCATATTCCATATATCAATCAACTCTACTTTATAACTACGATCCGCTGGCATTGGCAGTTGATATGAACTCAATCTGTATTTTCCTAAATATAGTAAAGCATAATTGCCATCCTCTTTCGCCTTCATCCAATCTTGCGGACCAGCCTCCAGCACTTCACGAAGAAATTGAATTCGTGCAGGGCTTTCGCCATACAATTTGCCACCGCTGGAAATCCATGATCGTGGTTTTTTTTCAAAACACTCCCCATGAGAAGCAAAACCACCGCGCGCAATAGCTTCCCAATAACGATGCATCAACTCCAAAGCGGTAATATTCCCCCAACGTTTAGAGACATTTCCTTCGTATGATATTTCGTCAATTACAATTGGTTTACGAACGTTTTCTCGCCATTCTGTTACCGTCGCCGCATCCCAATGTTGAATACTCTGATGCGTAATCCACGATTTGCTAAAATCATATAACGAAGAAGTTTCGTACATTCTCGTTCCATTATGAATAGAGCGTAGACGTTGATAAGGATCTTCCCGTTGGACAAACTGTAGCAATCGATCCCAATGTGGTATATCTTTCATTTTATTAAAATCGTACTCATTCGATAACGACCACCATACGTTTCGGAATGCTCCCAATCTAGCCATAACATACTGTAAGTAGTAGCAGTCTTCCTCTACCGTTAAATTATTAAATCCCCAACCTTCTTCTTTGTCATAGGGATGGAATAAAATTAAATCCGCTTCAACCCCTAGCTCCATCAAATCGATTAGTTTTTGTTCCAAATGTTGAAAAAACAACGGATTGAATTTTTTAATATCGACATCTTCTGGCACCGTTCCCGCGTATGCGACCATTGGAGGTCGCATCGTTTTCGTCGGTAATATACACATCCGTACTTTGTTAAACGGTGACTGTTTTAATTCCGTTATCGTTTGCTGCTCATTTTCAGCATCGCCTGTATGTGTCCAATGATAGCAAGTCGTTCCAAATGGTAAATATGATGTTCCATCCTCATAAGCAAACAAATAATTATCCTTTACTCGAACGGGACCATGATTATTTTGTTGAGCAGCTGTACATATAAACGTTCCTTGTAAACCACTTAAATGTGGTTCATTACTATCTGTCGTATAGGTCCACACCCCTTCACGATCTGGCATAAACCTAACTTTGTACACACCATCGCCATCATAAAATCCTCTAACCTTTATTTGATCATTTCGGTATTGAAACACCGCTGTTAATTGAATGTCCTCAAATGGATTACCATCTGTTGGCCCTGACAAAGCAACTTCGAATATTCCCCATCTTTCCACCTGCTGATCGGTAAGCAATCTACTGATGCCCCTTTCTTCTGTCCAGCTTTTTTTTTATTCCACTAAACCTGTACGTTCTACCCCTTCGACAAACCATCGTTGCGTAAATAAATATAAAATTAACGGTGGCATAATCGCTAAAAATGATTTTGCCATATCAAGAGATGCAGCAAATAATTGACCGTCTTCTGTGGCGACCGCTCCAGCCGCTTTCACTAAAGCAACCGACAATGGCACATCTTCCATTTTGAATAAAAACATCATTGGATAATAACTATCGTTCCAGTTCCATACAAAGGAGAACAAAAACACGACCACAATTGCTGGAGTCGCAATCGGCAACATGACTCTAAAGAAAATACGGTATATACTAGCACCGTCTACTTTAGCTGCTTCTTCAAGCTCCTTCGGCAATACGGAGAAAAACTGTCGATAAATAATGACATACAACGCACCCTTCAAACCATGTCCGAACAATGCCGGAATAAGCATCGGCAGAAAAGTATCGATCCAGCCAAACTCACGATACATAATAATAAGTGGTAGTACCGTTACTTGTGGCGGTAACACAAATGCAAACAGTAAACAGGCAAAGAAAAATCGTTTAAAAGGAAACTTCACTCTCGCAAAGGCGTAGCCAGCCATCGCACAAGCAATAAGTTGTAACAATGTAGCTCCAAGCGATAAAAACAACGTAATTGTGAATGAAGTTGGATAACTTAACAGACTCCAGGCTTCTTGCAAATGACCCCAAAACACACTTTTAGGTATCCAATTAACCGTTGGATCAATTAAATCGCTTGTTCCTTTGATCATCGTAGAGATCATATAAAATATCGGGTTCAAATATAAATATGCAGCTTCTATCAACACCACATATATAAACACTCGGAACAGTAGCCCTTTATCTGCCTCCCGCCCTAATAAGAGCAATTTAGCACGTTTTCCTATTCCTACTGAGCCTGGACGCAGTTGTCTCTGACGAAGACTATTAATCACTTTTTCCATCTTCCACACTCCTCACTTCGCGCTCGACGGATTACGGCTACCTCTACCTAGCAGTAGAAATATTAACGCCAAAAATATCATAATAATGATGAAGTACACCCAAATTAATGCGCTTGTAGGGCCATACTGTGTTGGATTTACGCTAGCTATAATCGGATTTCCTGGAAAAGTAAACAAATCTACTACTGTATAAACAGTATTTAAAAGTACAAATGGCATCATGGCTGGCAATGTAATTTTCCAAAACGCTTCCCATGGGTTAGCTCCATCAATACGAGCCGCTTCATAGACAGATGCCGAAATCGTTTGTCGTCCTGCCAAGAAAAGTAAAATTTGCACACCAGAATACCACAAAATAAGAACAAAAGAATTTAATACCGCCACTATCGGCGTAGCCCATGCTGCGGGTAAAAAGTCTGTTAAAGTTGTAGCAAGTGAAAACTGTTCTAAAAATCCTAACTGTCCCTGTCCTTGACTAAGAAAACGCTCAATGATATTACCAGAAGCAAAGATTACTGGTAGAAAAAATACTGCTCTAAAAAATCCTCTGCCCCAAAACTTTTGGTTTAATATAATCGCAATCATAAACGAGAAGATTACTATAATTGGAATCATAAATAGTACTTGTCGCAAAAACGGTAACAATTGATCATAAAATATACCGCCATCGTCAAACAACAAATTGGAGTAATACTTAAATCCAACGTAATCATGGGTAATTCCTGTACCAGTTATTCTGACATTATGGAAGCTCATAAAGAGAGAGTATCCCAGCGGAAATGCTATAAATGCCAGAAAACCGATAATCCATGGTGCGATTAGCCATATTCCTTCATATCGTTGTAAAAATGAAGCTTTCTGTATTTTCCGTCCTTTCATGATTACTCTCCCCCCTCCACCACAATGAAATCTTGTGCTGCTATTTCTAACGTATCTACTGTAACTGGTCGGTCATTATAATTAACAATTATTTTTTTGCCACCAGAGTACGTTGTTTCTTTGACATTAGTAGCAATTGTTCGGTGATTGATCATATATTCATTCTGCACATCTCCCAATGCTGCATTGAATCGCTCGTATTCCTGAACAATCGCCTCTTCCCAATCGTCGTAATTCAAACTATATTGCCAAATGCTATAAGAATCTTTCATCGCTTCACTCGGAGCATGCATCACTCCAAAAGAAGGGATGGCTCCATATTCAATCCCTTTAAGGAAATCACTACGATATTCATCGCGCATATTACCCCATGGAAGCGTGTATGGAACGATGCCGTGTAGCGTCATTTGAGCGAAAGGAATAGCTTCATCTACAAACAAATCATAAGAGTAGCCAGTAGGTAGATTACGAATAACATCGACATCTTTCCATACATAAGCGTGACCATCTCGAATCGCTGCTTGAGACATCACTTCCTTCGCTACTGCAATAGTCTGTTGATGCGTCTCTGTTGATTGATCTCTATCTAATCGATTGCGACGATTATAATCACTTGATAATTCACTACCAATACCAACAAAAGATAAACCATTTGCTCCTAATTTGCTGAAGCTAGCTATGTTTTGTTGCAGCTTGTTAAGTGAAAACAAAGGGCTTACCAGCGTCATTTTTTCATTAGAATGGTTTGCTACATATTGCAACAACGTACCCGCTTGATCTTGTAAACCATCCCGTTTAGCATCAAACTTTTTTCCATCGGTATTCATTGTATAATTAATTTCTAACATAACTGTATCGCCTTGTGCTTGGGCAAATGCTACAAAGTCTTGCATCCCTTTATTACCACCAAGCTTCTTTTCTACATCCGGATCAAATGTTAGATTACTCAACCCACCTTTTTGCCACGCAGTGTAAGTGATCGCTAAGTTTGGTATACCAGCATCATGTAATTGTTGCACGATTTGTTTTGCTTCGCTGGTAGTTGTGCCTACAATATAATCATTACTCAAGAAGCCTTTTTGCCTATCCCCACCGATAAGATCAATATACAGAGGCAGCTTGTTTTCAGTATGTTGCTGCGTCTGCCAGTCGAATTTTTCTATCAAATAGTCTCGATATACGGCTGCCATAGCAGAGTAACTACTACTTGCTTGTGGAAGAATGTAGTGTCGCACTTTTCGCTCACTATTAAACTTCACTTTACTGTACGTATAAAACCCTGACGTAGCACTTTGCGATGTTGGTTGATAATATTGCAAACGATAGTTGTGTTCGATCGTAGCCCAAGCATAGTTACTATAAACACCTGATGGAGCGGCATAAATATAACCATACTCTTCTCCTTCATCTGCTACTGTTAACACACCACCAGTATCAGATTTCATCCCAACAATAGGCATGGAAGCAGGTCGTCGATTCGTATAGATAGAGTTGAACGCATAATCTCCACCATATATTTGTTCACGATAGACACTTTTATCATTAGAAACATTATCCTTTAGATGATATAGTGCGCCTGATCCATCAGGAAGTAGTAAATAATTTTCTTCCCCACCGGGATGAGTCGATCCTAGAAAAGGATATAGCTTTAAACTTAGTAGCATATCTTTTCCTTCTTTAATATTGCTGTCGTTAATCGTTGTTTCAATGAAATCATCCGATAATCTTACTTCAACTGGAATTAATAATTGTAACGCTGGAAGAGCGAATGTTAGCTTGAATCCTTTATCAATACGCTCCCAGTCCATAATCCCTCCTTGCGAGGATAGTAAACTGTTCACTTGTACCGATTTATTTACTGCATCTTTTTCTGTCGTCTCCATAATAACTGGAGATAACAAATGACTTCGCCATGCCCCACCTATCTTTTCCTTAGACCAATCTTTCGGATTAGGATAAGAATATGTCTCACTTCCGTCTCGTTTATCCAATACTTTGAAGTGACCTGTATGACGATCCGCTAGTAAAATTAATGTACTATTTTCGGCTACCTGTTCAAAATCAGCTTCATTAGGTAATTCACCTGCCGTACTAGTAGCCATCTTCATTTGAGGATCAAACAGCGATTGATCAAATGATTGCTCTGTCATTACTGTTGCCGTATCTGTTTTAAGAAATAAAAACAAACCAACAGCAACGACAATTACAAGTACTACCATCCAAGGAAGTAGTTTGCGCAGTGATATACGTTTCAATAGTTCCGTCACCGTACCGACACCTCCTGAATGATAGAATAAATGAAGTTTCTTAATTCCGCTCCTAATCCAATAACGATAAAGCAAATAACAGCGATAATAATCATCGTACCAATCGTGTACAGCAAATTGACTACTGTCTCACTTACAGAATAATTTTGCAGTGATTTCACTTGCCAAATGATTAGTAAAGCTACCCACACAAACATCCCTTGATTGAGAAAGCTGTATATAGCTTCTTCACTTAACGTCATACCATTAGAAATTAGTGTAAGCGGCAATCCAATAATGATTAATGGAATAAGAGAATAGGCGCTACCAATAAATACATCCTTAAAACGCCCTTCCCCTCGTAAAATACTACTAACCAAATAGTTACAAATAACAAACCCCGTCCACAATAAGAAAAATTGAATAAAAATGTTAAACAAATTAAACGGTTTAATCAGATCCGCATTGAAAACAAAACTAGTACCTGAGCGGGAGAGAGCATAAGAAACAAACGCTAGTAATAATATAATGATTCCGCTCCAATAGCTCCCTTTATTTTCATAGCGAATAGCTGTAAATCCGTCGATCGGATGGCGCATGAGATACAATCCATGTCGTAGTTGTTCTCCTAATCGCTTAAGCTTGTTATCGCCTTTCATTTGTAACTTAACTTTGAAAAGATCTGGTTTTCGTTTTTTAATAAATTTAAAAATAAGATACAAAACAACAATTACGACTATAATGTTCATAATTAAAGCAAATCGTTCTTGTAACCAATTTAGACGAAGCTGCCAAAAGGAATCCGAGTAACCTTCTTGTAGCCCTGCTGCCAAATACAATCGTTGCGCTTCCTCATAATCTCCTTTTTGAAAAGCGGACTGTGCAAGCCCTACCATCGCCGGAGTGTAATGTGCATTATAATGTAACACTTGCTGCCACAATGGCTCCGCTTCTTTATATTTTCCATCGAGTGTCAAATTGTTAGCTGTATATACCATTTCTCCAAATTCCGTTTGTCGAAATGATTGAATGAGGTTAGCGTTATCATCTAAAATATATATATGGTTTTTGGAATTTATTTCTATTGCCGAAGGGCTTTTCACAATACCCAACTGTGTCGTATTAGGGCTTGCATCTCCTGACCAAAAAAACAATAAGTTTCCAAAAGCATCATACTGGCTAACCATTTTCGACTCTCCATCAATAACTGAAAAATTCCCTGTAGCGTCTACTGCAATATCTTTCAAGTTATTAACCGAGCTAGTACCGCTACGGAAGCGATATTCGCCGAACTTTTTATTGCCTCCTCCCGGAGCGCTGCTTTTTCCCAAAAAATCTTTACCAGCATTATTCAGTTTTTTAACTTGTTCACTTTTTAACTCGCTACCATAAGATACAGTATAAATAAATCCACGTTTATCAATGTTGACGTTGGCAATAGCCGGTGGTAGTTTACTTAATTGTTTCTCATACATTTCTTTGGAGTAAATCATTCGCTTCATCGAATCCAAAAAAGAAAATGGAGCTTTGTTAGCTGCAAAAAAGCGGACAAAACCACCATCACTATCTAACTGCAACAAGCCGTTATAACTTCCTAATGAAACGATATAGACGAACCCTCTTTTATCTACTGCTACTTTAATAGGCTCAAAGCGGTAATTATCCGGAATAAACCGAGAGTCTGGTAATGTGTACTCTTGTAATAATTCTCCTTGTTGACCAAGCTTCACTACTCTACTATTACCGGTGTCTGCCACAAATATATTTCTGTTTTCATCTACATATAATCCTTTAGGCCCTGATAACGGTTTATTTTCTAAAGGTGGCAATATACGATCAAACTCACCATTTTCATCAAATATAACAATACGATTATTCCCTGTATCAGCCACATAAATCTGATCTTCCTTGTCAATAAACAAGTCCGACGGTTGTTGTAATGGCGATAATACCTTTGCCTCTGGATTTTCCGGGTCAGTAACAAATATATTTCGACCAAGCACTTGATCTGGGGCGTAAGCTGCTTGGGTCCAAACTAATGTTCCATAAGACGTTCTATAATTAGTGGAATAGGGGTATTCCGCAAACGCCGTCGCCGGAAACATGACTACTAGAAGACATGCAACCAGCAGGCCAGGTAGAAGACGGGTGCTTTTCATTTTTCTCAGCATTTTTTCTTCTCCTCCTGCGTTATCATTTAATACCAGAGTGCGCCATTGTAGCGATTACTTTTCGTTGGAAAGCTAAAAATATAATTAAGTTAGGCAAAAATATAAGTAATGCTGCTGCTGCGACTGCTCCTTGCCTCGCTACATTATTAGCCATATTCGCTGTTAACGTTTGGACAAAGAACGGAAATGTCTTCATCTGTTCGTCTTGCATAAATAAAGTAGAAGTCTCCGCATTACCCCAAGCAGTTTGGAACGAAGTTATCGCTATCGTCGCTACCGCTGGCATAATAACTGGTACGACAATCCGCAAAAATACGGTAAACTCATTAGCCCCATCCATCCTTGCCGATTCCAATAGTTCGTTTGGTAGTTGGTCAATAAATTGCTTCATTAGAAACACGCTGACCGGCACAGCGACCAATGGTAAAATATGTCCCCAGTACGTATTCATAATCCCTAAATTACTAACGACCAAATATCTTGGAATTGCTACCGTCTCCGGTGTAAACATTAAAGTTAACATGATCGTTGCAAATAGTAGCTTATGACCTGGAAATTTATGTTTTGATAATGGATACGCACATAAAGCACTAACTAAAGTAATTGCAGCGACACTAAGCGCGGCGACCGCAAAACTATTAAATAAATATCGACTGACAGGAATGATGGAATCGGCAGATACTTGGAACAACTCTATAAAGTTTTGAAATGCAGGATTCCGCGCCCAAATGGTCGGTGGATATATAAATAATTCTTCATAAGGCTTTAAGGCATGATTAAAAATATAGACAAGCGGTAGTAACATAAATATACTAGCCACCACTAACAACAAAGCAATCAGCTTTTCGAACGTACTCATTGCCTTTAATCTAGATTTTCGCTTAAAACGAAAAACTTTACGTATCGCTTGCTGCACCATTATTACTCATCCTCCTTCGAACCAAATAATCCCCAACAAAACTTATTAGATAAGTACATCAGTAGCAACAAGAACACAGATAACGCAGACGCATAGCCAAGTTCAAAACGAATAAATCCATAGTCATCCACATGATTTAGAATAAGATGTCCGGAATATTGCGGCGTTGGATTCATCCCAGACAACTGCGTTCCAATCGCCCCCGCTTTGAACGTATTGACAATAGCCATTACTGCTCCAAACAACATTTGCGGTTTCATAGATGGAATTGTTATGTACCATATCTCTTCCAACCGAGATTTGATTCCATCGAGTCTACCTGCTTCATACATCTCTGGGTTAACATTAAGCACCCCTGCAAGCATTGATAAAAACCCAATTCCCATACTTGACCATAACGTTACAATGATCATAGATGTCATTAAATGTTCTTTACTGGTCACCCACAAAATTGGATCATTAATTAAACCAATTTCTAGTAAAAAACTATTTAAGTAACCAATCCGGTCACCACTTAACATCGGTAGCCATACAATAGTCATCGCAATACCACCCATTAAAGAAGGTGAATACATCGCGAGCGCAAACCACTTTCTGGTTACATTCGGTAATATTGAAATAAGCCATGCTAGTAAAAAGGACAGTATATATCCTACGGGACCTGCAATAATCGCAAACTTAAAGGTGTTAGGCAATGCATGTTTCAAAAATAACAAATCTTCTGAAATCATGTAGCGAAAATTTTCCCACCCTATAAACTTAGGAGGTTCCAACGAGTTATAGGACATAAAACTGAGAAAAAAAGCACTAATAACTGGAACCATAATAAAAATGATAAAACAGACCATAAAAGGAGCTATAAACATATAAGATAGTCTAAACCGCCATATCTGACTTAAAAGTTCTGCAAACTTGCCTTTTTCCTTCCGACGAGTAGGCATCACCATATTTTCCTTGCCAACAGACAGATCAATCTCGGACATATCGCTCCACCCCTTTCCATGGTTCTGTTACTCTTGGTAAATTAAGAGATTTTATTAACTGTCCTTTGCTGTCCAAATGACCGAACTCTGCCATTTTTCGTAACATTTCTCTTTCAATTTCTCTAATCGATTGCTCTAATGAGCTTCTATAGTTCATCCCGTCAATAACGGTTCTATTCCATGCATTTTGTAGCTCACGCTCTAAGTAGTAACTACCAGGTACGTTAGGAATTTCTTTATACCAGCGCCATTGCTCCAAAATGCTTTCCATATCTTCTTTTTTCCATGGCAATCTAGTAAATGCATCAATATTAGCTGTATTCCAACGGAAAGTTAAACCATTTAACGTTTCCAAATCATTACCATAGCGCTCTTGCACTTCACCAGAAGACCACCACTTCAAAAATTCCCAGCCTTGCTCTGCTTTTTTCGTTGATTTAAACATGACTGAGCCTTGCATATCGCCACCCATCCACCTGGCAACTGTTCCATCTTCTTGCACCATTCCAGGTATGGGAGCAATTCCCCAATAACCGTTTAATTCGGGCGCAGCTACCATCAACTGAATGTACATACTGAAATCTGCGATACCAATAGGCACTGTTCCACTACGGAATGATTGATAAAAACTAGCTACTTGTCGATCAATTGCATAAACATTAAACATATCTGTCCATTCTTTAAATGCTTGATATCCTGATTCCGAGTTTAGACCAGTTTTCATTCCATCTACCTCAAAATATTCTGCATTATTTTGATAGAAAAATGGAATATGCTGCGGTGGCATCATGTTTAAATTATTTTGCTGTAACACTGGCAACATATCATAAACATCTTGCCACGTATTGGGAACTTCGAGCCCATGTTGTTTCAAAATATCTTTACGATAGTAAAGCATTGAAAAGCTCTGTGTTTCAGGTACAGCGTAATATCCTTCGTTATAGAAAAATGGCAACCATGAACCAGGTGCAAATCGCTCAAATATTTCATCAAAATCAGAAAAAGTAGTAAAATCATACAAAGCATTACGAACGGCATAATCAAACGGAATCGCTTGTGGCAAACCGAGCGCAACGTCAGGCGCTTTCCCAGCAGCATTCATCAAAACAAGTAAGTTGGTATCCGCCAATAAATTAACTTTTACTTTAATTCCCGTCTGAGGTGTAAACTGTTCGTCAACAATTTCTTGCAGTAAGTTAACATAATCACGACCTCGTAATACCCACACATTTAGAACGTCTTTATCCAAACTACTTATTTTTCCATCAGACTGAAAGGAATAGAAAAAATTCACTAACGAGCCTTCTACTTTTTCAAAAAAATTGGCAGTAATTTTAGGTACATCTTCTTCCGCAGGAATGACATACAGACGATCCAAACTAAGCGGCTGGTTTTTCAGCTGTTGTAATAAATCTGCAACTTTACCTTGTAATGACACAAATCGATCCAGCTTATACGGTATCTCATTCGGTGTAGACATCATGGATTCAAGATCTTTCACTACTGTCCCAATACCTTGCGTAACGGAATCCGTTTTCCCATTAATCCCCTTAACTTCTTGCTCCAAATAAATTAATTTATCCATTACAGCTTGCAAGTCATCCGTAAAACCAGGTAGCTCTTCGTTTATTTTCCATGTTCTATTTTTATCTTCCGATCCACCTGTCAACGCTTTAAGATCTGTAGATAGCTTCATTAACTTTGCCACTAACTTCTCCATCTCTGTTACTGATTCTTTCAGCGGCGCATAAGTTACTCGCATCGTAATTGTATTACGACCTTTTTCCAAATAAAATTTGTATGCTTCTCCCTCTTCGTTTTTGATTTGTAACCCTTGCCAACCAGAAGCAAATGGAATTTTGTAAGCTTCCATTTCTCGAAATGGAATTTCACCATTTATACGAATCGTTCGAAAAGAGGACCGGTTGGAAGACACGCTTTGTTTTGCGCGCAAAGCAAATTTATAATAGCCACTTTCAGGCACGTCAAAGCTCCAGCTTATTTCTCTATTTCCAGTTGACCAACGTGTAGCATCTATCGTATTGTAAGTAATTTTCCCTCGTTTATATGGCGTACTCTCAATATCACGGTCATAGCGTAAAGAGATGGAGGAATCACTTTTCCAATCTGACGCTTCCGCTTCTATTTCAATCGGTTGTTGCTTTAATTGTGCTGCTGCGTCAATTTTCGGTTGCGCTTGCAAATAACTATTGTAATCATCTCTACTTTTTGGTGCTTCTAATGTTATGGTGTCGATAAACATCGGCTCACTACTTTGAAAACGAATAACGTGTTTGCCTTTATCTAACTTCCAAAGTAATGGCGATACATAAGCTCCTCCAGAATCTCTTAATTCCGTAGTAATCCAGCCACTAACATCTTTCGTCATCGGTCGGACCTGGTTACCAGCAGCGTCGACCCCAGTGGATTGCGGATCTTGCCAACGACGATCAAGCGTGATAGAACGTGATTCTATAAATTGATTTTCTCCATCAATAGTGACATTAAGTAATATTGGTCGACGTCTATTTTCGTCGGTCGTTGGTCGATAGGACATTGTAATTTGATACAATCCAGCATCAGCTATATCAAATTCATATTCAATCCATTCCTCATTGTCCAAACGCCACTCCAATACATTCTCTCGCCCATCTTCCGTAGTAACTTTTAATTTTGAGTTTTCAGATACGCTGGTATAATCTACAGCCGGCAACGTAACAGTATTGGCGTGGTGCTCGCTTCCTTTAACATTCCATTCTTCTAACCGTTCATGAAAATACGGCTCTTCCGATTTCTCAAATTGTAGCTGTCCATCCCCATCCAATGTAGATGAATCGCTTTCAATTGATAAATTCTTTTCTGCATTTACCTCAGAGTGAATCAATGGAAAGAGTAAAACGAGAACCAATAGTAGACAGACCGCCGATCGTATTTTCGCTAACACTCTCAAACTAATCTCTCCTTTTTGCGATTAACTATTATACAAGAGGTTTTCTGTCGTATCCGTATCAAAATACAAAGCTTTTGACATATCTAATGCAAGTGTCATCTTATCTTCCTCTTTAAAATCTGCCAAAGATAAGGTACGTCCAACAACTGGTGACTCTTCCCCTATATCGGTATAGAGGTATATGTCGGCTCCCATCAACTCAGAAACTTTTAATGTTCCAGTAACTTGGCTTTTTGGGTATTTACTTATTATTTCTGGATCAACATGGACATGTTCACAACGAATCCCTAATGTTACTCTCCGATTTATTTTGTTTCGTTTACGCAATACTACTGCGTGTTCTTCTGGAATAGTTAAATAACTACGTTGAATACGAAGTGACAACTTTCCTTCGCCTGTTTCTAAAACAGTACCTTCAATAAAGTTAATCGGTGGCGTACCGATAAAACTAGCTACAAACATGTTAACCGGATTGTTGTATACGACACGAGGATTATCCACTTGCTGAATAATACCATCCTTCATAATGACAATACGGTTCCCCATCGTCATTGCTTCTACTTGATCGTGAGTAACGTAAACAGTAGTAACTCCTAATTGTTTGTGCAGACGGACAATTTCTGTCCGCATCTGAACTCTTAACTTAGCGTCTAAGTTAGACAATGGCTCATCCATTAAGAACACACTTGGCTCACGAACAATTGCTCTTCCTAATGCAACACGCTGTCTCTGACCACCTGACATAGCTCGTGGTTTACGATCAAGAAATTGTTCAATTTCCAACACTCTAGATGCAGACTTTACAGCCAAATCAATTTCATGTTTCGGTTGTTTACGTAATCGTAAACCGAAAGCTATATTCTCATAGACATTCATATTGGGATAAAGCGCATAGTTTTGAAACACCATCGCTATATCACGATCTTTTGGTGGCAAATGATTGACCAATCTATCGCCAATAAATAATTCTCCACCAGAAATATCTTCCAAGCCAGCAATCATACGAAGTGTTGTAGACTTTCCACATCCAGATGGACCAACCATGACGACAAATTCGCCATCTTCTATTTCTAGATTAAAATCTTTGACAGCCAATTCCTTATCTTTTCCATATCGCTTTTCAATATTTTTGAGCACAACGCTCCCCATATTGACACCTCCAGTTTTTCGAAACAGCAATGGTAACGGTTTCAATTCATAAATGTTATATACAAGAATAAGCTTATATGTTTTATATATGCCATATTTTTTTAATTATACTACTACTATTAATAGCTAATATAGGTGTTTTTTGTCGAATTTATAGGGCAATCGCATCACTCCACTATTATTTTTGAGGTAAAAAAACGCCGTTGCATATATTCAGAATTAAACGGCGTTGTAGCTTATGGTTCATTGTACTTCTTCAGCAACTTCTTGTTGTGCGTGCAAACGATATTGTCGTGGAGTAACTCCAATTTTTTTGCGAAATAATGCATGAAAAAACTTCATGTCTTGATATCCTACTTGATTGGCAACTTGTTGAATCGAAATTTGTGTTGTTTTAAGTAATTCACAGCAACGTTGAATCCGTATATTTTGCAAGTAGTTTACAAACGTCACACCTGTTATTTTTTTAAAGCGCCTCTGAAAATGGCTAGGACTCATAAAGGTCCTTTCCGCTACCGCTTGCACTTTAATATTTTGTGAGAAATGTTCATTAATATATTGAATCGCTTCATCTAAACGGTCATTCGGTATTTCCTCTTGTTTACGATGAGTTTCATAACGTTGCATCAGTGCAACCAACTGTATTAATTGCCCGGTTATCATATATTCATAACCAGGTTCCCGCTTCAAAAATTCCCAATACATATTATATACAATCGTTAATGCTTTATCATACTCATCTGTCAGATGAAGCCACTTCGGTGTCGTAGAGGAAGGCTTATATAACATGCGATACAAATGAGTTTTACTATTAATAACATCCTTTAATTTGTCTAACAAGCTCGTTCGGAATATACAATTATAAATAACAAGCGGTTTGTCTGTTGATGTAGGTCGAAACACATGTGAAGTTCCCAATGGAATAATAAAAATATCGCCACGTTTTACTGGAATCATCTGATCTTCAATATAATGATACCCTCTACCTTCCTCAACGTAACTAATTTCTATAAAGTTATGGGTATGTTGCAAAAGTGCAAATGATTCTACCTCACGATTAATAAAAATGTCAAAATGAGGATCAAAGAAACGGTTTGCATCCAATTCAATAATTCGCCAACTCATACCCTCACCTCTTTTGGTTAGATCGGTGTTCCTAGTTCCAACGGTCAAACTATATTCACAGTTTCTTACATTGGTTCGCGGGCATTTGTTTTGACCCAATCTTCCGTAAATCGTACATACTTAATAGCTTTTCGCAAATAAGAGTAGGCTGCATGGATTTGTCCATCAGCTGTACCAAGTATAGCTGGATAAGAATATCCAATCGGTGTATCTTTATGTTCCAAATCAGACACCTGTATGTTCTTCACATGAGGCCAAGTTTCTCCACCATCTTCCGATATAGCTATTGTTAATGGTGTCCTCAACGTTTTTTTTCTCCAGCTTCCTTTGCTTTCTATCCAACGATACTGATCTCGTTCCATCGTAGCATCATTGTATATCGCGATAAGATGACCATTATGTAATTTAGCCATTTGAATAGAAGAGTTATTATTAGGTAACACCGTTTTTTGTGGAACGGTCCACGTTTTACCAAAGTCAGTAGATACACAACTGTAAATTCGATCAGCTTCTCTACTACGGAATATAGCGAATAATGATTGGTCATCACGCTCTACTACACTCATTTGTACTCGATGAACACTACCTGCCACTTCATGCTCTGTCCAAGTTTTACCATGATCTGCTGATATTAATACAACACTATAGTGACCACCTTCTTTGCAGTAATAACATGGCAATAACCATTCTCCGTTACTCATAATAACGACTGGTTGTCGCAAAAATATGCCCGGTCCTTCATGCATCACATACGGCTCATTCCAAGTGTACCCTCGATCGTCTGATGTGCGAACGACAATTATCGCCGTTTTTTGCGTATGAGGTTCATTAGAGGTGTGAAATAACCATAGTTTTCCGCTTGGGTCTTGAAAAAATAATGGATTCTGTTCGGAACGTTCCAAATTAGCTGCTAGTTCCACCGGCTCTGTCCATATCTGTGATCCTTTAGGTAGTCTAGAAAAAATAACATTCGTGTCCGGATTCCCTTCCCCACTACCAGAAAACCACACACAAAGTAAATCGCCATTATCCAGTTGCAACAGACTAGCTGAATGGCTGTCCGGTTCATACATAATAGGTAACAAAGCTTCATACAACTCAGCATCTTGACTAGACTGCTTAATTATTCCATCATATCTTTCTGTTAAATTGACTGTTACATCCATTACTCAAGCACCTCATTTTTAATTGATAGTTACTAATGGTATTTCAACTGACTGTAAAGATTCTGCTGAAAAAATTAATTTATTATTACTATATAGATGATAACCTGGCTGTATATTACTATCATTGCTGTCCAATCCTGACTTCAAATACGTTATACGCAACTTATTGCCCGCAATCATTACATCATCTAATACAAAATAATCTAGTCCAACATCGATAGGTTGTAATGATAAATGAGTTGCTGTTAATTGTAGCCCCGCTACATGTGTGACAATTAAATCTATATAATAAGAGTGGTTATATTCTTGCTCATCACTTAATGGCTCACCAGTTTCTCCATTATAATGTTCCACCAATCCAGGTTGGTTCAAATCATGATTTTGAAAATGTTGGAACGAGTAGGCACGCAACCCTTCAGCAAACGCTTCGTTATATTTCAAATGTTGTCGTTTACTTTCGCGTGCAAGCGCATCCAACGCAATCCCAGTAGTATACGGCCAACTAGGTCCATTCCACATACAACCATTTCTGCCTTTAATAAATTTACCAAACCATCCGCCCTCTCGAGCGAAAACTTTACTGTCAATCGACACAGTAGGATATACACCAGCAGTCGAAAACTCTTCTGGATTGACCAAATGAGCCATTAACTCATTATGCTGCTGATCAAGTATTTCTGCCCAAGCTGGATAAAACCCAACAATATTTTTCACCAACGCTTTTTCATCGGTTTCATAGTGTAAATCGTAAAAAAATGATGTCTCCTCATCCCACATTTTATCTAAAATAGATGCTTTAATTTCTTTTGCCAAATTTTCATAATACTCTGCTTCTGGATCTTGTAGCTCTTTACAAAGATTAGCTACTCCAAGCGCATTGAGATAATGATATACTGTGCGGTCTACTCTTTTGACAGGAGTATACGTTTCTTGATCCTTCGGGTTTTTAGGATAGTCGTGAAAGTACCAGTAACTTGGTTGGTATTCTTTTCCTGTTCTTGTATGTTTGAACTCTGTCATTAAAAAGTCTACTTCATTCCCATACACTTGATGCCAGCTAGACAATTGTTTCTTTAACGCTGGCAACGCTTCCACAAAAGGTTCTTTTTCTCGATGTACCAAATACAATTGATACACCGCCCAGCACATATAGTTAGCAAAGGAATGCATCGAATAATCAACCGTCAAACAACAGAACATACCGTCTTCCATTGGTGTATCCACCATATTTTTCAAAGACCCTATACTCGGTGTAGCATCATGATGCCATCTAGCATCCGTCAAATGGAGCGGTGCAGATAAATTAATTAATTTGCTAAATTCCCAACCACCTTTTGAAAAAGGCTTTTTACTTTTCTTGTGCGATCTTCCTTCATAGAATAATGGATGCTGTAGTAATCCATATTTCGGATCTGCTAAATTGTATCTCAATATAAACCAACGATACAACCATGTTTTATTTAACAACTTATCACTACTGTGGAACTTTGGCGCACGATCGAACCATTGTTGATATTGTCGTTGCTGTTGTTGTAACACAGATTTTACATCTGCATTCGCAGTTATTATATTTTGCAAACGTTCTCGCAATAAGCTATGATCATCCTGCCCATTGATACCTAACGTAGCACCTACAATAAAAGAAACTTGTTGCCCAGGTTGGATTATAATACCATTACGCAATAACTCCATTTCACTACTTATAATATGGGCATTCATTTTGTAGCTAAAAAATGGAATTTCATATTGACCTTGTATCGAATTGTCTGCTATATGTTCAAAATGATCTGGAACCCGCATCGTCAAATGAATAGGTTGTTTACTTGTATTGCGCCATGTTTGATTAGATATAGCACAATCGTCATAAGTAATAAACTTTGTTTCTTCCAAAGCATAATAATCATTAGAATAGTTCATAGACAAATGACTTGGATACCATGTCACATCAGCAGTATCCATCACCTTCGTTTCTCCATTCACTTGAATAGAAAACAGTAAAGGCAAGTTCACTTTATGAATAAAGTCAAAACGACCCGAAAATCCTGCAACCGCATCCAAATAATCTGCCCATAATCTAGCTCCAGTCGATCCTAGCAATAAACCGTCTGGCAAAGCTCGTAATACTTTACGATTTGCTTTTAGTTGCTCATCAATCATACTACTATCCCCCCCTAATTATCTATTTTATTTATTATAAACACTTTTGCCCTATATTTCATTAGGGTTAATAGTCATTTTATAGGTCTTTAACGCTTTTTTATAACTTATTTGTATTTTAACGTTAAAAAAGAGAAAAAGAGAAGGATCACCCCCCCTCTCTTTCTTTTCTGTTTTACTCTGAAGCCATTTGTTCTTGAATTAATTTATTCGCTTTCTCCTCCGCTTGTCTTAACGCTGTATTCACATCAAGCTTCCCACGTACAATTTCTACAATCGCATCTAATGCAAACGCTTCTTCAATAACAAGCTCATCATACCTAGTAATTTTGCGACCAGGAGCAGGTGTACCATAATATACAGCATCTACATTTTTAGAATCAGCAAACTCATAATCCTCAAAAGCAGCATCTCTTACAGATTGTGTTTTTAGAGGAGTTACCATTCCTTTTTTAGAAATAATCGTTTGATACTCTTCTGACACCAAGTACTTCACTACTTGCATAGCAGTATCTTGCTTTTTGGAAGTAGCCGATACACCTACAAAGTTAGCAAGTGGCTGAGTACTTAACCCTGCGTATTCTTCGAATGTTGGAACAGATACTACGTCCCAATTAAAAGGTAATGAATTTTCGGCATCGTTCATCCATACTGTCGTGTATACATACATTCCCATTGTAAAATCTTTAATAAAATCACCATGAGCCAACCATCTTTCCGTTGCTTTTTGTTGTACTCCTGGGTCTCTTGAAAAGTTATAAAATATTTTCTCAAAAATAAATTTCCAATCATCATTGTTTACTGTTGCTTTATTCGTTTCTGGATCTACAAAGTTAGCAGAATTTTGAGCGACACGTAAGTAATGTTTCGGAGATAACCATAGCCCTACATACTGTTGTCCACCTTCATTACGTGTAAGTTTTTTAGAAAGCTCTAACGCTTGATCCCAAGTCATTCCATCCGTAGGGTAATCAACACCAAAACGATCAAATATATCTTTGTTGTAATACATTACAAACTTACTATCACTTATTGGAAGCAAATGTAGTTTGTCATCTACTTTTACTTGATCCAAATATGCGGAATCAAAGGTGTCCAAATCTATCCCATGTTTCTCAATTAACGTTGTTAAGTCCGTTGCCAAATTAGCAGGAATGTAATCTTCGTACAATTCGCCAGCTGTCGAGAAGTACATATCAATTTCCATGCCACTAGTAATGATCTGTTCCAAACGCTGCTCATCCGTCTGATTAATATAAGTGATATTTAATTTTGGAAACTTTTCTTTCAAATATTGCCCTACTCTATCTTCAAATTGATCTTGTCCCATCAAACCAAACCATGTCAAATCACCTTCCGGCTCTGGAATTTCACTGGTTGCCTCACCATTACCAGTTTCATCCGATGGCTGTGTCGTTGCTTCTCCATTATTGGTTGGTGTTTCCCCTTCCGTTGACGGCTCGTCTTTTCCACCACTGCAAGCAGCAAGCGCTGTCATAATTAGAACAACAGATAGTACGGTCACTAGCATTTTTCTTGTCATTATACAATTCCCCTTTTTTTAAAAAATTTAAATAGGTTACCCATAGTAAGTTCTTTCTGTAAGCGTTATCACATGGACGAAAGTAATTGCTATCCACTCTGACTATTTATTGTGTACTATGGTCACATCTAAATAATAACTAAAAAAAGAGATATGTTATTAGGGCAATTCTATCATTTGTATAGGTCGATTGTATACAACATATAAGAATTGCAGCTTTTATGTTATTTCCACGTAGTCCATTTCGAATAACCAGTCCAATTTAGATACATTATTTTGATACGGTACAAATTCCCTCGTTATTAACCGCTCGTTGCTATCAATGACTCCCAGTATAGTAAATGCTCCTTTTCCAAACTGAAGAACATGACGACCTGCTTTATAAGGTACCGCATAAATATGTACTGCCGGATAAGAAAACAAAAGCACACCTTTTTGTACTAACAATTCAAACTTTTTATTTGCTATATATGGTAATTGCTCTGTTGGAGCTTTTAACCACTGCATATCTTCTGAGAAAAATATTCCGACTAAAATATAAGCGTCTGCATGCAACTTCATTTCTATTTTCATATCCTCATACACTGCATCCACCTGATTAAAACGAACTCCGGTCAACCCATATATTTCTTCCGCACACTCTACAATAGGTATATCACCATCCGTAAATACACGAGCGCCTTTTTCTATCGTATAGACTTCCGCATTAGCGCTTAATAATTCAAATGAAACTTGATGATACCGCTGATATTTCGTCCAAATTTCTGCTTCCGCATCTGATACTTTGCGTGGAACTTTATTAGATTGTAACTTAGCGATTCTTTTTTTGAAAATTTCTAGCTCTTCTTCAAACAACGGCAAACAATGCTGCCAATGATTAAAAATTGCACCATCACGAAATGGTATTTTTCGATGCCTCGTATGCAAGCTTCCAGCGTAAGTGTACGTTTCCTTTGTAATATTAGTAAGCTCTCTATATCTTTCCACACTTTTTTCCAGCCATTCTACCGACTCTTCTAACAGCTCCAGCTTTTCAAAGTAACTTTTCTCAACGGTATGTTTATACATTAAAATTAAAAGACTTGCTCTAACTTTGTAAGTATAAGCATCGACCAATGCTTGCAACGCTTCCATATCTGATACTATTCGCTCATATTCTAATCGATTATGACAAACGAAACTATCCGCTTGCTTTATCTTTCTCATCGCATCTTCCATAAACACTTCAGCTTCTTCGACAGCATTCAATGGCGTTTCGCCGCTGTGATTCATACCTGCTAATGCTTTAATTACATATTCTTCTAGCCTTTCACCATATGGAGCATGAGATTCCCACAATTCTTTCCAAGGAAAATACCGTTCGGGATTAATGAGCTGACTCATCGTCATCCCCAAACTAAACGTTTGGCGAGTACCTTGTGTTATACCAAATCGTCGCAACAATCGTGGAGCACAATTTCCAGCATCCTCATAAGCACTCAACACCAGTTCCGCTGCTTCTTCATTTCCAAATTGCATTGCTAATTTTGAAACCCAATAACGTTTCTCGCTAGTTGCATCTCGATCAGGATTCCATGCATATCGTAGCCAAGCTTCATGCCACATCCAGTCGCGTTCTATTTGGAGCAATGGAATTTCCACACGATCTAACGAATAAGGCCAATTCCAATAATTCAACGGATAAAACTGAATCGCATTCGTACCCAGTCTATGTTCCATAGATTGCACCATACGCTGAATAGCACTCACCGCACCAAAACGAAATGGCTCTAAATTAGTATTCATGTGAATGGTCGCTATATGACCCGCTTCTCTTGTAGACAATCGTTGATGCGTTTGCTGCGTTGTTCCTCTAGGAACCCAAGTCGTAATCGATTCCCCTGTATATTTTTTCTCTGATATAATGTTCGGATAAATTTTATCCGCTTTTTGCAATACTTTTTCAATTTGAGATCCATGTGAACGCAATACAACTTCCGGAAGCGCTGCGGCTCCTGATTGTAACCACCCTTGCTTTATACTGGGCAAAATCGTTTCACAAAGCCACTCTTCTCCGTATATTTGCCCTTTTAATTTTTCCCCCAATGAAATCATAAAACCTACCGTCGGAAAGTCTTTTACAAACAAACGAATTAACCGACTAGTATACATACTAGTCACTGGTAAAGGATGTGTCTGCGTATAGGTTAAATTGTATTTGTCCGCAAAAGCATGTGGGATATGTATATTATAGAAGGAGAAAAGTACTTTAATATTCCGCTTCTCCGCTTGCTCTATCAACCAACTAAGCATCTCTCTATTAATTACTAATTGCCGTTTACTAACTTCCAAAGCTTCTGGCTCTTCCTCCAAATATACTAACGAAGAAAAAGGATGAGCATTCCACAATGATAATCGATTCGCTCGTTGCTCCAACAAATGATCTAAATACTTAGTCCACATTGGCTTATCATAAAACCAAGGGAAACGATCTGGCGTTAGTGGATATTCAAAATTCCCTTTTCCCTCTTCAATCTTAGATTGTTGTAATCCAATAGCAGCACCACGCCAAACAAAACGAGGACCATCCGCCCGAACTATATTAAAAGGTAAACTACCTTGCTCGCTAATTATATTTACTAACTCCTGACATCCGTATAACAGTCCACTGTCTTCTTCTGCCACGATTACCGTCAGTTTTCCTGAACAAGTGGTTAAGTAAAATCCCTCCTGAACGGGAGGGGAAGTATGGTACAGCAATACTTCCCGTTCTTCTAAACTGTTTATTAGCTCTGAGCTGTACCGGCGACCTACATAAATTTTTCTCTCGCTTGAATAACGATAGCCATCCCCATCCCAACCACCAGCACGTAACTGTACCATATATCCTAATTCGGTTAACTTTCTTTGCAGTAGTTCAATGCCATAAAGCATTCTGGCAGATTCATCCTCTTCGAATCCAATGACAATTACTTCTTGCAAGTCGCCTCACTCCCATCTCTTTCGTTTCTTTACTTACACTATTCAGTCGATAACATTAACATTTTCTGATGACTCAATTACAAAAGATTCACCATGTTCGGCCTCAATTACCGTTTGTTTAAACGTAATATTACGACCATAAGTACAACTAACACCGTTTCGTGCCACTAAAGTCACTCTATCGAAAACAAGCCCTTCAATCGGCATCTCTGGCAAACCACTAATCAGCAATGCTCTGCCAGCCCCATGACAGATCGTATTACTAATCGTAATATTACGAAACACTGGCGTTTCTTCTGTTACAGGTGCGTCTCCGTCATTATTTTTCCCTGTATAAAGTTTACTGAAAATAATAGCTTCTTTTGCTATATCCTTCATTCTAATGTTATTCATATAAATATTTTCAACGATACCGCCACGCCCTCTAGTACTTTTAAAACGAATACCGGCATCTGTACCAATAAAGGTACAATCTGTTATGTTTATATTTCGAACATCGCCAGACATTTCACTACCGACAACAAAACCACCATGCCCGTGATATACCCGACAATTCCATATATTCACATACTCTGTCGCTACACCCAAATCTCTACCATCAGCATCTTTACCAGATTTAATACAAATAGCATCATCACCAACATCAAATATCGCATCATAAATATTGACGTAACGACAAGAATCCAAGTCTAGGCCATCACCATTTTGAGAGTACCACATGTTTTGTATATGCACGTTACGTATCGTCACATGCTCACATAGCCATGGGTGCACATTCCAAGCTCCTGAATTTCGAAACGTTGGACCATCTAATAAAATATTGTTACAACGGTCAAACTGTAATAATACTGGTCGCAAAAAATCTCTAGCAGGTGCAAATTCATTCGGATCTTGTACGTCATTAGCAATTAAGTTTTTGACATACCCAGCACCATCGAAAGCTTGCTTCGACGGCCACCACGTTTCTCCTGTTTCATAACCACCAGAAGCCAATTGTTGCTTCCATTGATTTGCTGTAAGCTTCATTCTTTTTACAGGTCTCCATACCTCTCCGGAGCCATCCAATATTCCCGTCCCTGTAATTGCAATGTTTTCTAGATCAGCACCGTATATTGCAGCTATACAGCGAACCGTTCTTAGCCCTTCATAGCTCGTATTAATTAATGGATAGTCATCTCTATTTTTACTAAAAATAACTAACGCGCCTGCCTCTACATGTAAATTCACATTACTTTGCATCCGAATAGGATGAGTTAGCCACACTCCAGCGGGAATAACTACCTTTCCTCCTCCCTGCTTCGCACAAGCGGCAATCGCAGCAGATATTTCTGTCGTATTAGCATACATACCATCGCCAACTGCACCATACTCTTCTACATTTACTACACGATTAGCAAAACTAGGTATGGTAACTTCCGGCATCACAAAGTGATTACCATCTACATTATTTGTATACACTACATTATTTGTATACACTACATTACTTTTATGACTCATCGTTATTACCCCTTTCGATTGCTTGTAGCTTCACTTCATTCACATGGTATACAGCTCGATGCTCCACCTTATCTGGTTGCAACACATCTTCTGTTATTAAAGGCGTTTCCACATGCGGTGTTCTTCTACTCTCGCCAGTTCTTAAAACCAGTCGCTCCAACGTAGCAACAGACATCGAAAAAATACCTTTTTTGACGATAACATCGTTAACGAATAAACTAAATCGGTGCTTAATAGCGTCAAATTCCACCTTTAACTCAACCCACTCATTTGTTTCATATGGTTGTATTGGCTGCCATGTACCAGCTTGCAACAGCTCTATTTGCCCAGTGAAATTAAATCTGATTCTAATCGGAGAAAGACCTCCAGCATCACATAACTCTATATATAACTGACCATATTCCGTTTGACTCGCTGCCAAGCGCAGCATCATTTGCCCCTTTGAGCTTTTTTCAAAAACCCGTTCTGCCTTCGCATAGTCATAAGGATCTGCATCACTAATTTCCAAACTTTTATTATCGTTAGAAGGAAACGCTACTACATGAATTGGAGCTAATATCGGACTATAAATATTCCAATCTGTAATCGCTTTATCCGTTTCGATATGATTGAAATTATCATGTACAACACCCGTTATCGCTGAACGAATAGGTACAGGAACTTCACTTATCCAAATATCTTCTTTATTCGAACTATACGTAACCCACATATTGCCATTTGGTGAAGTCGCATCTGTTGCTTCTATCCCTCTCGTATAGCTCATCCCATAATTTTTATGATAACCAAAGTATCTTCGCGGAGGTACCTCGCCATTAACTACTAGCATTTCTCGAAACTGCAAACCATCCTCACTACTAACAAGCGCTAACGGCCAACGGTGATTCCCTATCGGAGACGGATTATAGACTAGAGCATAACGTTCGTCCTCCATACGCTCTCCCCATACTTTGCCACCTGCCATAATCAGCGAATCTGCTTGTTTCATCGGTGTCCAAGTTAATCCTTCATCTTCCGTAAAAGCGTACTTAGAATGCTTCCACAAACCGACTCGCTTACCATCCGCCAAAGGATACGATGAAAAAGCAGTTCCCCCTTCTATCGTATAAAATCCATCCGAACTGCGATCCTCTTCCCACCACTGCTGCGTAGCTATTTTGTCATCTAACAACTGCTCACAAGCCGCAACAAACGCTGCATCAGGTGACTCCGTATACAGTGGATAGTTCACATTACTTGCTGTCCAGCCGGCATGCTCATTCAATCGAATAAAATAAATTTCTCCAAAACTGCCATCAGCATTAATCTGTCGTACCACTCGTCCAATCCCTTTACCATTGTTAGGGCTAATTTTAGGAGTAGGACAGAACCCATAAAATGCAAGCGCTAGCAAACAACCATTATCTGCTACATAAAAGCCCATCCGCTGATGCATAAGGGCATCCGTACCCTCTAGCAATACTTCTCCATCTGCATAATGATGATCGCTCTCCAGTTTATAAGTTGGAAACAAAGTGGTTGGTTGAGACCAACGATAACCATCCGCTGATGTCACCAGCAACGTTTTTCCAGGAGGTACGTGTTCATGAACAGGACAACTCAAATATTGCAAATAAAATAATCCCTGCCAATAAGCTAACATCGGCGCATGATTATACGTCCAACTGGATTCTTCATTATCTTCAAACCTGCTAGCACGCATAACCTGCCGACTTTGCACACCTATTACCGGTCTTAATTGACCATGATGATAATCAAGATTAGCGATAGTTCTATCTACAAAACGAATAGAATCTGATGAATACCCCATATTTCTCCCCCTATATACTTTGTTGATTACTACTTTACACATAATTGAATCAACATTTATAGGCTTAAATTATTGTTTTTATAGGGAGATAAGCGTTATTTTCTTTACTTTTGGTACAATAACCCATCAAATTATAAATAAAACCTTACATATGGTGCGATCGTGATGTTTATACGGAAAGTATATTCAGAGTCTACTATCAGTGGAAGTGAGGGGGTCAAAAGCAGTAAAGCAGTAACTTTCGACTTTCTAAAGGTGTCATTGCGAGTGTTAAATCCTTAGCTACACTTTTTTTACACATGCTTATTTGTAACTATTCTACCATCTACAATCTATATTCATATCCTTTAAATCCAACTTCCTTGATAAATCCTATATTTCTAGCAACAGCGTTGGAAGGATAATTTACCTCCAAAATTCAGAAGGATTGTTTTAGAGTTAAACGAACTAGGCGATATCGTATAGACATACTGATCCCACGAATCGAATCTTTTATCATGAAACATTACATAGAATGTAGCGTACCAACTCTGATGGTTTCCAATACACTCAACAAATTCTATTCCTAACCTCTTCGCTTGTACCGTAATAACATCATCATTATATCGCCTAATGTCGTGATTGAACGCTGTGTTTTTTGAATCCCCAACAAAAATAAACCTACCATTATTAAAAATGTACCCTATAAAATAGACAGTGCGAAAAAATCCATCTTACAGGGTATATTTTATATATTAACTATAACGATTTTCTTAAAAGAAAATTATTTTTATGATGAACGATTGTCAAATTAAGTCTAACAACTCTTCCTGAATCGCCTCGTATGTAGTTTGCAGCCAAGGAATTTTTTGGGTTGGTTGTTGATGAGTTGAAGTGCTTGGTTCATTTTATCTGGCGTAACGTGATCAAAATTTGTTTTTTTGAAAGGAACTCAAATAGTAATCCATTCCATTTTCGCTACTTCTACGCTGCCAAGAAGAATAAAAATCGTCTAAATAGACATGAACGATCAGTTCTTTCATAACCACGTAGTAACAACAAATCTTTTTCCACGATAGGCTGTCGCTATCTAAATGGCACCTTTAGCTAATGGTAGATGTAATAGCCTAACAACTATTTCTATAGATAGCGCAGAACCGTCTGAAATTAAAACACCGTTAAAACTGTGTGCTTTATGCTCCATAAAAATAGCGATGCAACCTGTTACTTATCTTAGTCCAGAAACAACCGTAACAAGCTCCCAAAGACCAAATGTTTCTCGCGTACGGACATCTTCTGGGCGTTTAGAAATAAGTATACCGATATTGAAGCACCCACTTATTTCTTGAGGTTGTTAGCATTTTCTCTTTTGATGAAGGACCGTTTTAGGCACAGTCAATAAACCATTATAGTTCCAACTATAGATCAATTTAATACTCCTCTTCTCTTGAAGATCTGTTCTGTTGAACAGTTTTTCTCCAACTTTCTTAAACAACCTTCTTTAAACTTGGTTTCATTTCGACTTTACACTACAATTTGATTTATTCGTTTGATAGTGATTGTGTGCTTTTTCAACTTACCAATTTGTATAGCGATTCAACTCTCTTGAAATAGTGGAAGGTCTATGTTTTAAAGCAATTTCCCATTGGAAATGACCTAAATCAAGATAGACTTCTATTTAGCTTGTTTGGATATAATAAAGTATGTCTAGCTCATAACAATCCCTATTCTGAATATCTTTGTGATAACAACATTGTATATGAGGCTTTGTAGGCCTTCTTTACGTGTTAAACTTAGTATTACAATTCATCATTAGTAATATAATGAGAGTTTGAAATACCGTGATACATGGTTGAAAGTAGCTTTTGTATAAGAAAAAACACATATGTTAATCACCTAACAATCTGTATTGTTCTGATTCAATCTCTATAGCTTCTCTAGTATAAGATTGTATCTTGATATATGCATAATCCTCAGGTTTTAAGTTCATTTTTCTGACTGATAACTTTGCAAAATCAGAATCATGCGTACTAATTATTACTTGTCTATTTTCTATTAATATTAGATTAGCAATAACATCTATAAAAGAATATGCATTAATATCATCTAGATTTTGGAAAGGATCATCAATGCCTATAACATTTAACTTACTCCAATTTTGAGATTTATTTAATGCTAAGAATATACTCATTGCTAGTATTGTGGATTGTGCTGCACTTAAAGTGAGACTAGCATTTATAGATTCATTAATATTTTCATCCAAAACTTCGAATTCCAATTCCTTATCATTCATAAGTACAAATAACTCATTTTTCTTTGTCATTAAATTGATGTAATTAAAATAAGAATGAGGAGAAATTTGTCTAAAGTAATTATTTATTGTAAACGATAATCCACCCAAGTATTGATTAATTAAAGAACTCTGAACTTCAGTATGGTATGTTATAAGATTATTTAATTGTTCATCCATAATTAAATATTGATCAAGTTGCTTTTGATAAGTTGAAATTTCTTTATCACAATTCTTAATCTTTGTTTCTATCTCTCTTAATTCAATGTCTCCTAGGTATTTTTCTATTTGCATTAAAATATTTCTAGCTTTATATTCTTCGTTCTTTATTAAATCAATATTCTCCTTTACGAACTTTAATATATGGCTACTATTTAATCTCAGTTCGCAATCCATCATCTTCTCTAATTTAGACTTAATTCGAATTAATAACTGTAATTTTCTTTCAGAATTCTGAATATACTGTTCCAATTTTCCTATTTTTTTATTGTATTCTTGAACTTTAATTTTCGCATTATCAATATAACTATTTATTGCATTATTTTTCAGTTGAAGATTTCTTTGGTCTCCAATAAATTCTTTATAAAGATTATGTTTTTCAGTCGCTGCCTTCTCTTCCTCAGCAATATCATAAATTTTTTGATTCAAATCATTTATTAAAGTTATACCTTTTTTAATTTCTATATAACCTTTATATTTATTCTCATTACTTTGTATATATTTTTGAACTACTTCTATTTCTATATGAATTTTTTTAATATCCTCTTGATCTATAGAATCACTAAGTCGCATAGATGCAATTTCACTTTGTAAGTTAAATATAACTTTTTCCAATGTCTCTCTTTTTCGCTTGAAATCTATTAACTTTTGTTCAGCGAAATCTAATTCACTAGCAATCTTGTTTCTCTTAACTTTATGCTCATTTATTGATATTTCAACTTCATTCATAAACTTACTTGAGTTTTCTAATTCTATGCGTATTGCAGACTTTAATTTTTCATCACTCTTATAATCAGTCCCACATACTAAGCATTTTTGTTCGTTGCTATCCAATAAATAACTTTGAACTTCATGTATAACTGAATTTATTTGAAGCAATAAACTACTATCTTTTTTAATATTCAAACCTGAGATTAATTCATTTATTTCTTGGATTCTTATTTTCAAATCATTTACAAGTTTATCCTCAATTTCGAATCCTTTTTCTAAATCTCCAGCTTCTATTTTCTTCTCATTCAGAAGTCCCTCTAATTCTAAAACCCTTTTTTTCTTTAAAAGTTTGTTTAAACGATCATTATTCGCATTAAATTCATTCTCAAAAATCGAGATTTCTTCAAAAGTCAAATTAGGATACTTTATCTCTAATTTTTTTGTAATATTTTTTAAGTTTTCAGTGATGCTCTTAATATTTGTTATTATACTTTCTTTTTCAATTTTTTTAGTCTCTAAATATTTATTTGTACGTGAAACCATATTTAAATTTTCTATTCTTGAATCAGCTCTATCCAAACCTTTTTTACGATTAAGTATTTTTCTTTTTAAGTTTTCTATATCTGTTTTGTATTCAATAATATTTTCATTAATTTCTAACTCATCAACATAAATTTCTTTTTTTTCTATCTCAAACTCAAAATATTCTAGTTGCTTCAATTCTTCTTCTATCAAATAAATATATCTTTTTACTATTTCATATTCGTCTTTAGTAAGCTCTTTAAAATTTTGGTCAGTAGTAAGAGATTTAAGCGAATAATTTTTCAAGTCTCCTTGAAAGGTGTTAAGTTCGTTTAAAATACTTTTCTTTGTCTTGCTACCGATTCTTTCATTTTGAATTAGTTTAGGCTGGTATTCTGCATTTAGAAGCTCTCGTTCATGCTTTAATTTGTTCTGTTCCAAATCTGCTGTGTCATACTCTGTCACATACTCTTTTTTCAAATCTTGTAAGTACTCTTTAAAGTCTTGCCCATACCTTGTTAATCCAAGAATTTGTTCCAATCTTGAATATCGTTCTGTAGGTTTATTTCCTCTAACAAATTCTTCTAGATTTTCTTGGGATAAAATCAAAGTTGATTCTATAAATGATATTAAATCAATGGACTCTAATAAATTTACATCGTTAGTTATATTCTCATTAACTAATAAACGCACGATTTCTTTTTGACCTTCTCTTATTCCGATTCTTCGACCATTTACAACTAATTTTTGTGAGCCAGTATTCTTAATAGATCTTTTAATACATACTTCTTCTCTACTATTAAAATGTATTTCAACTGATGCTTCATCCATCCCTTTATTGAGTGCATCATTATTTATTATAAAATTGAACTGAAGATGTTCTGAAGATCCCACATATCTAGATATTTTTCCAGAGATAACCCAATTAATAGCATCGAAAATTGTACTTTTGCCATGCCCGTTGGGTCCTTCTATAACAATTACTTTCTTGTTTGAAAAGTCGAATTCATGCTTTCCTCTAAAAATGCGAAAGTTATTTAATATTATTTTTTGAATAAACATTCTAGTCTCCTGTTTCTAATAAAGTCTCTATTTTAATTTTGCTGGTTTTTTTATCATGTAAATAATGAGAGAAATAATCATCTAATATTAGTTCCAAATTCAAAACTTTTTCCTCACTAATTTTTTCTTTGAACTTCATAATTCTTTCTTGGAATTTCTTGTCAAAAGAAAATTCTTCGGTTTCTATTATTAGATTCATTAAAAAAGGAACTCTATTTACATCAGCTTCATTTTTTAATACGTATTTTTTACAGACTAAATCGTTTTTTTCAATCTTATTTATTTCAAGTCTTGTAGCAATATCATCAGAATTAAAATCTAAAACCATGAAAAAGTATAAATTGTTAATATACTTGTTTGGAAAGTACTGTAATGCCGTCGATATATAAATTTGGTCTTCTAATTTCCAATCAATTAAAGAATTTTTTGTCCTATACTCTTTAACAAGAACTAACTTAGACTCACTTGCCCAAATACTTATATTATGCTGTTCAAGTTGAGTCATTAGATCAGATTCAAGCAGAAAATTCTTGAAACCTTTTTCTCCTAATAACTTGATAACTGTTTCATGCTTCAATATAATTCACCTTCATTTTCTCTACAATTTTATCTAAATATTCTTTCCAACTTGGTAATAGTTCAATTTCTTTAAAACTATCTAATTCGATTCCTTCTTGCTTGAAGACTTCGAAGAAATCTTCTAACTCACTACCATCAACAAATTTCATGTGATCAGGAACATCTGTAATTTTTTTAAGTGAATCAACATCAGTAGTGATTTTAAATTTAGCTGAGATTTTAGATGCAAGTGGATTTAATACATCTTTTTTAGAACCAATTAGTAAGCAATATAAATCCAAAGTAATATGTCTTAATTCGTGGCACTCATCTAAACTGGATTTAATTTTTTCAATTGATGTTACTTTATTCAATTTATTTCTTGCATGATATATTGTAAACAGCACGTTATCAATAACACTTGATTTGCCCTCGTGAAATAACATTTTAGCATTATGATAAACCTCTGAGTGACTTTCATAAAACACTGTAAAATATACAATAAATCTTAATGATTCTTTTAAATTACTTTTAATATCACCGTGTTCAAAATCCCAAATTGAAAGTTTATTATTGCCATTAAATATTTTATTGAAAATAGATACGCAGTACGTACTATTCTCTCTATTACTAGTTGTTATATGATTATTAAGCCAGTCTAGCTGAGTAAGAAGTTCTCCTTTTAAACTTCCATTAGTAAATTGCTCTTTGAATTCATTTTCTAGACTTCCAATAGTGGTTTCAAATATCCCCCATGCGCTATCGTAGTAAGAACTCTCACTAATAAGCTCCTTAGCCTCAACAAGCCAACCTTTAATTAAATCATTAATTTGTGGCTTTGTTATAATTAGTTCACTTTTTTTTATTTTATCCTCATTATCTTCGTGGCTATTTGATATTACAAAAGCAAACATCCTATTAAAGATGTGCTCTCCTATAGATTTAGCTCTAATATCGGTAACATAAACAGTTTCTTCGATCATGTTTAAAGTATCCTCATAAAGTTCTCTAGTAGAGCCTAATTTATTTATGTAAAGTCTTTTTAAATAGTAATCAATGTCCTTTTTAGAATAATCTTCAAACCTATAATCAAATTTAGTTACTGGCTTTTGTATTGCTTTTTTAAATACATCATCCTCTTTTATAGCGTCATCAATTTTCCCTTTAGCATTAATACTGTCTTTAATTTCATAATTGATATTTTCCGTATAATTTTTCAATGTTGATAAACTACTCTTTGTAGTATTGGTTACTATTTCAAATTGTGGTTCGTATCTATTTCTATCAGTAATATCTTCAATCGTATTTGATTCTAGAAAATAATCGTAATTCAGTACGTTTTTTTCTATCCAGCTATTAAAATGACTTCTAGCATCTTCTGTCTGGTCTAAAGATTTTCTCGTATAAAAATTGTTAGGTTGATGATTTTTATCTCCACCTTCTCTTATTGTTTTTACCTGTATAAATCTAATTTTTTCTTCTCCAATAAGAGTAATATCATCAAAATATTCTAATACCACTGCGTTCCACCAACTTTCGCGCGTCGGGGATATCATTGACATCATGTAATACATCGAAACATAATATTGGTAAACAAACCCTCTCATAGCAGTTAATCCACCTAATTCTCTAAATCTTCCTGCCATAAGATTTGAAACTATTTCATTCTTTTTATCTAAAATTTCAAGTTTCTCTGTTCCTTCTAGATGTGATATGTATTCATCTAAAGCACTCTCTAGTTTTTCATGTAATTTATTAAGTAAAACTGGCATTTGTATTCCTCCCTCAAACTGAAAATTAAACCTTAATATTAATTGAATATATTGCTTAACTCCTTTTATCTGTAAATCATAAAATACTATTCAGCGTTCAATTTTCTATGTATTCATTTACTTATATATAGTATATATTAATTCGTAGCCATGGTAAGTAAATTTAATCAAAAAAAGGAATTTAACCCAATGGGCTATATCCCTTTTCTTATCAAGATTAAATGCATATGAAAAAAATGTATTAATCAAAATTGAATTATTTTTGTTTAATTACCTATCCAAAATTTATAGACTATATCCTATCTTTTAAAATTGCTTCGTATATTACTCAATGAATAGCACTATCGTAATCTAATAACAAAATATATCCTAATAAGATAGACTCTTTGAGAAAGTCCATCTTATGAGTGCATTTTCTTGTGGTCTGAAGCAACAAGGGATATTTCTTCAAAACTGTAACTGTACAAGACCACACTTCGAGAGTATCTTCGTTTTACAACGCTTATTAATTAATAAAATCAGCTTTTTGAAGCAGTCGCTGAATGATTTCTGCGGTTTCTGCTCTCGTAATATTTTGCTGAGGATGCAGTTCGCCATGGTACCCTCCGATAATGCCAATTTCAATGGTTAACGCTGCTGCTTGCTGAGCCCAAGAAGCCAATTGTTCACTGTCTACAAAATGATTCATTAGTTCTTGCTGTTTCGCATCATCTATCTCCTTATTCAGCCCCACGAGCTTCATTGCTTTAGATAGTATAATCATCGCTTCTTGTCTAGTAATCTTTTCATTAGGCTGGAAGGAACCATCACTATATCCATCAACTAATCCATAAGAATATCCGATCTGAACAGCTTGATGATACCATGCTTTCTCCCCTACATCGTTAAAAGAAGCCGTCTTGTTAGCTGAGCTCAAACCTAATGCTCTACTCATAATAGCGGTAAACTCTGCACGCGTAATTTCACTATCTGGTAAAAATCGCTGTTCGTCTGCTCCATTAATAACAAGTCTGGACGCTAGATCATTAATACTTTTTTGAGCCCAGTGTCTGGCTACATCATCAAAGGTTTTTTTATTATAAATAAGTCCATATATGTTATTCGTATTACTATGAACAATAGCGTAATTTCGCCCAGCTTCATGAACGATCTTAGTCGGAATATGAGTAATCATTCCATCCGACATAAGCTTTACTCCCGTCGTAACACGAGCTGGATCTATCTCTGCTGGAATGACTAAGCGTCTTTCCATAAAAGTATCCGTTTGATTTAATTCTATTTCCTTATTACCATATACCCCTTTTATAGCGATACTGACTGGCGGGACAACAAGTGATACCTGGCTACTGACCAAATGCTCGAATGCTGACAATGGGTGAGTAATTATTTCCATTTTGATCTTCATATCCACCAAAGAAATATTTGTTCCTAACTGATTCCCCCACTTATTAACGCTAACTTGATCTAGAGGAAGAGTATATGCCACGTTCTCTGTATTTACTTGAATGATGGCATTTTTGCTAACCAATCTTTGCAAGAGTTCAGCATTCATCTCCCAATTAATCACATCTGAATGACTACGTACTGTAATGGTAATAACCGGTCTATTACCTGATTCATTTAGCATCCCTTCAAGCTGATCGTCTTCCAAGAAAATAGTTGTTACTTTCTTTCCTTCTACAGTTTTAACATCAACTTTAGCTGTATTTTCCGACTCACTCCCTATACTAATGAGAACTTCATCGCTAGGAACTACTTCTGTATTATCCGTACTTCCTGAATTACTGCCTTCGTAAGCAGGATAACTTTCTTGAAAGGTAATGGAAGCCATATTTGCTATACTAACATTACCCGCAGCATCTCGAAATTGAACATAAAGCTTTTGCAATCCCGAGTTACCAGTAAAACTCCATTGTGCCGAAGGTAGTACATTTTCCCAATCCAACCATGTTACATTATCTAGAGAAAAACGCATTTCCGTAACACCGCTACCTGTACCATCAGCAGATGTCAAAGTTAATGTTACCTGCTTGTTAGTTGCTGTAGTAGCACCACCGTTTATAATTATTGTTCCTGTAGGTATCGTTTGATCTAGCTTAATAACGTCTTGGATGGTTTCACTTACATTGCCGACCTTATCTTTAAACTGCACGTATACCGCCTTCTCGCCATCACCCGACGCAAGATTCCAATTCTTTGTATTCGCTAATGGTTCCCAGCTATTCCAGCCATTTCCGTCGTTAGAAATCCGCATCTCTGCTACACCACTGCCATCATTCCCATCGTCACTAGTAAGCGTGAGTGTAACTTCCGATACATTGCTCCATTCTGCATCCGCTTGAACAACTACCGTACCTGTTGGTGCAGTCGCATCAATTTGAAATGAAATGGTTGTCACATTGCCTGCTTCATCCGTTACAACTAACGTATAGGAACCCGTTTGATCGATCTCTGTCCCTGTAATATAAGCAGCTCCATTCAACGTTGCCGTTCCTTCATTAAATTCAGGAGTTGCCGATTGATAAACCTCGCCTTCTGCTACTCCCGTAACAGTTGGTCCTGCCCTATCTATCTCAAAATTCACTGTCGTCACATTACCTGCTGCATCCGTGACAACAAGGGTGTACCTACCTTCCTGATCAACATCCGTCCCACTAACAAAAGCAGCTCCGTTCAAGGTCGCTGTTCCTTCGTCAAAGGTGATATTAACAGGCTCTTTGTAACTTCCATTGTTACTAACTCCCACTACTATAGGTGCTACCTTATCGATAATGAAACTAACTGATGTAATATTTCCCGCTGTATCTGTTACGATCAGGGTATACGCACCATCTAGTGAAACCTCTGTACCACTAACAAATGCAGCTCCGTTCAATGTCGCTGTTCCTTCGTCAAAGGTAATCACTTTACTTGTGTTGTATATTCCACCATTCGCTACTCCCAACACTATTGGTGAGGACGTATCAATCTGAAAGCTCACCGTTGCACTATTGCCCGCTGAATCAGTAACGATCAACGTATACGCTCCATTCTGCGTAATATTTGTACCACTCGAATAAGGGTTCCCATTGAGCAATCCACTACCTTCGTTAAATTGAGGCGAAACTATGCCATTGTATACTTTTCCATGCTCTACATTCGTAATAATTGGCTTAACCGTATCAACTGTAATCACACTACTAATTGAACTGCTCATATTGCCTGCTACATCTTTATATTGTACGTATACTGTTTTAGCACCATCGCCCGCTGGTAATGTCCAAGACTTCCCATTCAAATCAGCAATTTTGAACCAACTGGTCTGCCAACTTCCACTACTATTAGAAAGCCGTGCCTCCTCAACTCCTGAGCCGCTTCTATCCGTATAGGTTCCTTTCAAAGTGACTCTGTTTGAATTCGCCCATGTAGCACCATCATTCATAATTAGCGTGCCGGTAGGAGCCGTCTGATCCAATAGAATCGTCTGGGATGAATTGCTTGAGATTCCATTGTTGAAATCCCTCAACTGCATATAGATGTTCTTCGCTCCATCTCCCCCACTTAAACTGAATGTTGCTGTATTGCTGAAAGGCAACCAAGATGCCGCTGACAAATTAGCAGCACTGTCCGCAAATCTCATATGGGTAACACTATCACCAGCATCAGGATCTGATCCTGTGATAGAAAGATTGACAACGTTCTTGTTTGTCATTGCTCCTTCCGTAATCGTAAAAGAGCCGGTAGGAGCGGTATTATCCGGTCCCGTCACGTAAGTAACGACTAACTTTGGGCGGTATTCAACATTCCCGTAAGTCTCCAAGGAATGAATGGAGAACCAACCACTATCTGCATCTGCCTCATTTCCATTAAGCATAAAGGTGATCTTACGATCCGAAATATCTGTAAAAGCATCTACAACACTTTTCACATTTAATGTAATCGATTGATTCTGAAGATAAGTAGCCATAGGTACTTCTGCAATGCTTTTAGCAGTGAATTTATCCGCATATGGACTATTTACATTCCATGAGGGGAAGCTAGTATAATTTAATTCATTTACCGCAGATCCTCGCACTTCCATAAATAAAGTATGGTCAGGTTTTCTGATCGTATTAGCAACCGTCAACACCAGTTCTGCTGAAACAATAGTCCCTTCTGACGCACCCAAATCAAACGTTATGCCAGCCCTCTTCCAAACATTTCCAAATTCGTCGTTACTTCTACCAATGGTAAGAAAACCATCTCCATCATTATCATGAATACCGTCATCTTGAATATGACCGTTTAATTCCATGGTATCCATCGTGGCTGTATAAGATTTTGTAACTATGCTCCCTGCCGCCTCAACCCTTGGTACCAACCCAGGTGTGATCAGTGTGAACAAGATAGCTAAAGTCATTAATACAGTTAAAACTCTTTTGTCCATTATTACTCCCCATTTCATTAAAAAGCCTCTTAATATTGTTCCAGATTATCCGTCCATAGCCGCCCTGTCAATTTATTTATGTTTACATATTGCCTCATTAATTAACTAGCCTTGCCATCCCTCACATAAGATCTCCACATAACATTGTAAAACAATTTAGCGTACCAGTCTGTAGTCTTGATTACCTTTTTCAAACGATTAAACTCAAAGTAGATCAGTAACCTATAATTCGAACAGACAATGAAATTCTATGAAAAAACCAGTTATAAATATAAACATAAAAAGCCTAATCCCTCCGCACTTTTAGCGAAGAATTAGGCTTACACTTTTTAACAAACGTACCATTAACGAAACACTTGTTTATTATTTATCGAGCATTATTTTATCTTTATTAAACTGACAAATCGAATGATAAAAACTCCGGTAATTGTTGTTCACGCTTATCGAGCTTAATTTGTTCTGGCTTGATGCCCTGCTCACGTAGCACTTCAATGTTCTGAACGAGGAATTCATCGCTGCCTACAACGTAGAAAAGTCCATCTTTGTCTGCTGCAAGATTTTTAACTTCTTCATAGTAGTCTTTACGGTTATCGACGAACTGTGATGTGAACTTTTTGTCAGTGGCAGATTCGAAAATATTAGTAAACAAAAAATCTTTTGACGAATCGATGTTCAAGGAATGAATTTTATTGACGTTGTCTGCACGTTCGAAATAATCAAGTACAAGTGGTCTAAAAGTTGCCAGACCAACACCTGATGACAGCAAGTAAACATTTTTATCTTCTCTTCTAAGCGGTACATTCGAATGTGTTTTGAATATCGCAACTTCATTGCCTACTGCAAGATTTTTTAAAACCGTTTTAAACTCAGAACATTGCTCTCTGATCCGTGTCGTAATACCGATTGCATTTTCGTGCGGTAAAGTAGAGATTGACATATGGCGAATCAAACCACGATTCGGTTTATCTCCAGAATTAAAACCTTTCAGCGCAAAGTGGGTATGGGAACCTTCTTCCCATGTAAATCCTTCCGGGCAATCAAGCAGGTACGTTTTAACCTCGGGCGTTTCTTCGATAATCTTATTTATTTTAGTCCAATATATTTGCATGATATATTCTCCTTACTTCATTATTTTTGTCGTTACTATCTAATATACAATAATTGATAACAATTCTCAATAAAAATGATGAATGAAAGAACAGCAAACACCTCCAAGTTGTACTCATATCTTATGACATGATTTACATTTCTTGAAGGTGTTTTGATGGGTCTCATACTATGGGATCAGTCCCGATGGTATTCATGTTTGTAAAAATAACTTATTTTTCGACTAGATGATTGACGGCGCTAAACAATGCTTTGACAGAGGACACCATAATGTCCGCGTCGATGCCGCAGCCCCAATATACCGTTCCATTTGTTGCTTTAATCCCAATATAGGACACTGCTTGCGATTTCGAACCACTCTCTAATGCATGTTCAGTATATAACATATCCGAGTAACCAAAACCCAATTCGGTTTGCAACGCATTGCTGATAGCATCCAACCTACCATTTCCGTTGCTCACAATTTCTTTCGTCTCACCACCAGTACGGATAGTTACAATTGTTTCGAATTGTTGATCATCTTCCTTGAAACGATATTTCACAAACTCTACAGGCGTGCTTAGGTTAACATATTCGTTTTTGAAAATATCGTAAATATCTTCCGGCATCAACTCTTTTTGCTCATGATCAGATACATTCTTCACAACATAACCGAAATGCTCACGCATTTTTGCTGGAAGGTCTAAGCCGTATTTTTGGTGTAGTACATAACCAATACCACCTTTACCGGATTGGCTGTTAATGCGGATGATATCACCTTCATATTGTCTGCCGATATCTTTCGGATCGATTAACAAATACGGAACCGACCAATGCTGACGCTCTTTCTCCTCACGCCATTTCATCCCTTTGGCAATCGCATCCTGATGAGAGCCAGAAAAAGCAGTGAACACAAGCTCGCCACCATACGGATGACGTTCGCTTACGCGCATCTTCGTCACTCGTTCATACACAGCCAATATTTCCGGCAGATGTTCGAAATTCAGTTTTGGATCAACCCCATGCGAATACATATTCAAAGCAAGTGTAACGACGTCAACGTTGCCCGTCCGCTCGCCATTACCAAACAGCGTGCCTTCCACGCGCTGTGCACCAGCCAACATAGCTAGTTCAGCATCAGCCACACCTGTACCCCGATCATTATGCGGATGTACTGACAAAATAACATTGTCGCGATAACCTAGGTTCTCGCTCATATATTCAATTTGACTTGCGTACACATGCGGCATTGACATCGATACGGTTGCTGGCAAGTTAATAATAACTTGATTCTCTGCTGTTGGTTGCCACACATCCAATACTTTGTTGCAAATTTCGAGTGCAAATTCGATTTCTGTACCTGTAAAACTTTCTGGCGAATACTCAAATTGGAAGTTTCCTTCTGTTTCCTCTGCGCATTGCTTCACCAATTGCGCTCCAGTTACAGCAATCTCAATAATTTCTTCTTTTGACTTTCGGAATACCTGCTCCCGCTGCGCCAGTGAAGTCGAGTTGTATAGATGAACAACCGCTTTGTGAGCACCTTTCAAAGAATCAAATGTTTTGCGAATAATATGCTCCCGTGATTGAGTCAGCACTTGGATCGTTACGTCTTCTGGAATCAAATTTTGCTCAATGAGCTTGCGAAGAAAAGTAAACTCTGTCTCGGAGGCAGCCGGAAATCCTACTTCAATCTCTTTGAATCCGATATCGACGAGAACTTTAAAGTACTCCAGTTTTTCTTCCAAATTCATCGGCACAATTAGCGCTTGATTACCATCACGAAGGTCAACACTGCACCAGATTGGTGCTTCGGTGATGTACTCTTTTTGCACCCACTTAAGGCTTGTTTGTGGCGGCATATAATATCCTCTAGCATATTTTTCAACATTTTTCATAGATATACTCATCCCTTTACTCCGACATTGTTGTCCCAAATTTTATCAAATATAAATGTTAAAAACAAAAAAAGCCTCTCATCTCCTCAACAGAGACGAAAGACTCAAAAATCTTACGCGGTACCACCCTGACATTCACGCTTATTATGGCGTGCACTCTACAGATAGAAATTCGCGGCTGTTAGCAGCGGCAAATCTCATACCTCCTGATGATAACGGTCAGGAACCGACCCCACCTACTCTTTTGTTCAGCGGGCAACTCCAAGGCGAGTTCAAACTTCTTCCGCGACTGTTTCGCAACAACCAACAGCTCTCTGGACGCATGGAAAGCTTTACTATTCCTCTTCTTCGTCTTTAGAAATATGAATATGTTATATTATCTATGCTATACAATAGCGGCTATCTTGGCAAGTACTTTAAGAAGCAAAGTAAATATTTTTTTCAATGCTAAATTGGATAACGATTAGTTCGCTTCAATTAATAGCGATAACAACTAAAAATATCCCCTCTAAGTCCACTCTTTCCGCATGAAAACATGCAGTCGTTATTGAGTGTCTCCTTAAAGGGGATAATACCAATACTAAGGAAAATACTAATTTACCCAGTATTGCTCGGCGATACGTTGCCCTTGTTTAATTTTCGCCCATTGCTCTGCTTCCGTCAATTCATTACCACCATCGCAAGAAGCGAATCCGCATTGGTGAGACAGTAGCAATCTATCTTTATCAATAATTTTTGATGCTTCATCGAGCATTTTAACTACACGTGCCTCATCATCCAACGTATTGGTTTTTGATGACAACAATCCAAGCACAATTTCCGTATCTGGTCTATCTTTGAATACTTCTAGCGCTTCCAGCGATCCCGCCCGCTCATCATCCCATTCTAGGAAGAAACGATCATATTTCAACTGTTTTAAAAATAAGTTAGCGATTTTGACATAAGATCCGCCACCCATATTACGAGAATCGTAGTTACCGCGGCAGTTATGCGTCCACATTTTCAAGCCTAAACTATGTCCAAAATCAATAATCGTATTGTTAATATCGATAAATTCTGTAGCTAATGCCTGTACTTCTTCTTGATTAATATGCTCGCCTGTATATGGAGAGTTCGGATTATCATCTGCAAATAGCTCCCATAGACAATCATCAAACTGTAGAATTTTCCCTCCGACAGCAGCGAATTCCTCCACGAACTCTTTATAAGCTTTAACCAAACCATTTTTCAGCTCATACTTATCTTTATATACGGAGTCAGTGCCTCCGATATTATCCGACCATGATAGCTCACCAAAAATGTGAGACGGAGAAGGTACGCACAACTTAGTTTCATGTTCTCCAGCAGCAGCTTGTAGCTTTTTAAATATATGAATAAAGTGGTGATTTTTCCCGCTCAATTCGCCTGTAATACGTAAACCGATATCTTTGCGAGTTTCATATTTTGACGCTCCATCTGTATCTCTAAAAAAGTAACCATGATCTGCTATATAACGATCAATCCCTGCAAAGCCCCACACAAAATCTAGATGCCACATCGATTTAGAGTACTCTCCATCCGTAAGAGGAAAGATATTATTTTCAATAGATTTATCAACGATCTCCTCGATTGCCTTTGCCTCACATTGCTCATAACCTTCGAAACTTTCATAAAAAGGATACGCAATATCATCACGGTGTTCAATTTCATTTTTATATGCTAACAAATCCGCTGGACGTAGTAGACTTCCCACGATTTGAAACTTATTACACATACTAACTCCTCCTTAAGTAAACGATCCTCTTTTGTATTGATTTCATTTTAACATGGAAGACTAGTAGCTATGTAACACTTAAAAGCAATATCTGGTTATAGCTAATAGTTATAACCAATATTTAACACCCCAAAATAATAATAATAATAAAAATGAATAACCAACCATCAACTAAGAATCTTTTAAATATATATTTACAAAACTTTCAATATACCATTATAGAATAAATGTTTTATTTGTCTATAGTTGTTTATATTTTTAGGAGGTTGGGCAAGTATAATAAAAGAAAAAATAATGCAATTCAATTTTGGAGGTAACTATGGGACGAATAGTACATTTTGAAATTCATGTAAATGATATGGATCGCGCGAAAAAATTTTATGGTGAAATTTTTGGATGGACTTTCGAGGATTGGAGCGATTACGCTGGTATTCCTTACTTTGGCGCAATTACTGGAGATAGCAATGAACCCGGAATCGATGGAGCTTTAATGCAACGTCATGGAGCCTCTCCACCAATAGCTCAGCCTATGAATGGCTTTGTCAGTACCATTGGCGTAGAAGACTACGATGCTACAGAGGCGAAAATTCTCCAACTAGGAGGAATAGTTGCCTTACCCAAATATGCACTACCTGGCATGGCTTGGCAAGGATACTATATCGATACAGAAGGTAATACATTTGGTATCCATCAACCAGATGAAAACGCAAAATAAACAACTGCTTACAGCCAAACTATTATGGACGATAAAGACGAGTGTTATCTCGCACGACCGATATAACATTCGCCTTTACTCCATACATACGACGAACCTTTTTCCTCGCATCGACCGACGTTCTAGCTGTTATCTTATCCGTCTGTTGTTCACCATCGATTTGGACAGTGACAAGAAAACAACGTTCCCCACATCTCATCTAACATCTTCCTATCGCACTATGTTTTTACTACCCTTCCAAATACGTAGCCTTTAATCCTTGAGCTACTTCTAGCATTTTGTTATATATCAGTTCATGCGACACAGCCACATACACATCACCTTCGAAATAACGAAAAGGAATAGACGTGTTTAATACGCTCCACAGAAAAAACTCACCTGTTATTGTCATTACCGTTTCATTGGAGCGAACTGAGTACTGTTTCACATATGAAAAATCAGCTTGCTTAGCAAAAAACAATTTACATTCTTCCAGCGAAATAACTTCTTTCTCTTGCTCATCATGAGGATTTCTAGTAATTCGATATCTAGTATTCATCATTAATCCTTCCTCTACCTAGTCTCTACGTATTGCCATAAAACAATTCCAGTATAACATATACCGTTTCATTCATATAACCACTTCGCCTATACGTTTTGTCGCTTACGCCCTTGTACTTTCGAGCGCAAACTAACTGCCAACACAATGACGACTAACAGAGCAACTAATATATAGCTTCCAAATACAGGACGAAGCGTATGAAGCAACGAGAGCTTCCCTTGCCCTTCGCCAGCAAATGACATAGAACCAAGCCCAAGCGCCGCTCCAACCACCATACCCAGATTACGAGTCAATGCGATCATTCCACCGATTGCTCCGACATGCTCTACTGGCGCATGCTGCATAATAAAACTGTTGTTCGGTGCAGACAGCAGTCCCATCCCTATTCCTAATAAGAACAAAGCAGTCAATAACAAAATAATTGGTGCAATTGCTGGTGATACTACAAATAAAACCAAAGCTGCCATCATACTTGTGGTACCAATGAGCATCAATAATCTAGAACCAAATCGATCAGACAAATAGCCAGCGATTGGACCTGCAATAGCCAACAATATCGGATAAGTAGCCATTATATTTCCTGCGGTTGACGGCTGCAAACCAGCTGAACCAGACAAATAAAAAGGCAAAGTCACCAATACTGTATTCGCGATCATATACGTCATAACACTTACGATCATTCCACCCGAAAGTGAAGCCGAACGAAATAGATCAAGTGATAAAAAAGGAACGGGCTGGCGTCGCTCCCACATAATAAAAGCGATTATCCCAAGCAAAGTTACAACAAATATTGATAGCTGATTAATCGAAATAGCCAAAATAAGCGTGCTCATTGTAATAATAAACAATAATGCTCCTACAAAATCAAACTTACTTTTGACATTTTTACTAGTCGTACTTGCCACTTGAACTACTTTAGTACCACTCGCGATAACCTCTTTCCTAGCACGAGACGGGATATAACGCCAAGCTAATATAGTAGCAATAAGAGCAATCGGTACATGAATCAAAAACAACCAATGCCAGCTTAACCACTCTGCAATAAATCCGCCTGCAACTGGTCCACTCATTGCACCTAAAGCCACCGCAGTACTTACTACCCCAAGCGCTCTTCCTCTCATTTCCTTCGGAAGAAAAATAGATATAATAGCAATATTAGTTGCTTGAAACATCGATGCTCCTAAAGCTTGCAAACTACGCAACAAAAGCAAAATTGTAATATTAGGAGAAAAAGCTACCAAAATAGAACTTACCGTGAACAAAATATATCCCATATTATGAATAGTACGATGACTATACCGGTCACCCAGCTTACCCATAAGCGGTAATAATGAAGCAATAACCAGTAAATAGCCAGTCGTCACCCACTGTACTGTAGCTAAATTAGTTTCAAAAATTGTAGCAAATTGCGGCAGTGAAACATTAATGACACCTGCTGTAAAATGTGATACAAATGCACCTAAACAAATAGCGACCATCATTAACAAACGATTCAAACAATACCCTCCCTTTCAATATAGTTTAGCAGCTAAACTATATGTTTAAAAAAATTGCAGCGATGTAGTTACTGCTGCATAAGTAAAAAATCATTTAATTTCTCTAAACAAGTTTCAAAAACAGTTATTTCATGCTCCGTTAATTGTTGTCGCAACTGACGATAAAATTGCAGACGCACTTCATCATGAGCTGCATTAGCTTGCTGACCTAGCTCTGTCAACATAACTAGTGTACTTCGTGCATCCTGTGGATGGGTAATGCGGTAGACAAGCCCTTTTTTCTCTAACTTAGCAAAAAGCTGCGTGACAGCTCCTTTCGTAATATCAAGTCGTGCAGCAAGATCGCTCATTAGCAAATGATCCGTTTCACCGATAGCCGAAATCATATGAATCTCGCTCGGAGATAGCGGACCAGCTGCACCGAATGTATGAGGCTGACGCTCCAAACGCTGCAATTGCATAATTAGCTTACCGAAATTGCGACTACCTCGTTCCTCTTCATCATCTACCTGTCGATTAGTATTAGAATAATTATTGTCCATGTGTTTTAGTTTAGTTTCTAAACTATATAATGTCAACCTGTAAAATTTCTTAACAATCAAAAAAACACCTTCAAACCAATCTCATCATCTCACGATAAGAAATCATTTATTTGAAGGTGTTTTAGATACTAAAACTTATTAACATCTGTTCCTTTAACCGCCAACAACTTACTTCCTTGTTACAGTAGCCGCAGAAAAATCAATCCTCAAATCATCACCAACATATGCGGAATCTGCTAATGTAATCGTCAATGGAATGATTTGGTTAGCAGGTACAGCAAATGGTCCTATTTCAACTGTAGATAACTCAGCACCTAACAATACCTGTCCTTGGTTACCTACAGCAACTTTATACTTGCGATTTGGATCTGCCTCTACATTTAAGTGGATAGAAATATTACCAGATTCTTTTACAGCAAGATAACTTGTTAAACGAACTTGCGTCTGTTTAAGTGTGAAATAATGTCCTTCATCAGCATAACCATTACCTGTATACAAATAAGTGCCGTCAACCTTCCACACGCCATCGATCTCGCTTACTGTATTTTTCGGAATAACACGAAGCGCTCCTTCGATACTCACTCGAATAACGGGCAATATTTCATCCTTAGCTTGTTTAGGAAGTTCAATAATTAACTGATCTCCTTCCGTTGTATAAGACAGCACAGTTGTCTCACCATCTTCTACAACTTTAGTAACTTTATTAGCCAGACCAGACAATACTAACTTTCCATCTTCTGGCCAATTGTTCACACATAAATACAAATTCCCTTCATCAGCAAGCACTTCGCCCCACGTATGTTGATCAAAGTATGTTGCAGAAAGATCACCCGCAAACGATGCATGGCGCTGAATCCAGCTCCCGATGCCACGCAAAACGTCTGCCTCAAACGCAACAATTGATCCGTCTCCTCGCGGTCCAATATTTAATAGATAATTTCCACCTCGAGCAAAAATACTGACTAAACTTTGTACAAGCTCTTTCGTTTTACCTTCCAAATCTTCTCGCTCTTGCCAGCTACGGTAGCCCCAAGTAGAATGGTAAATCGAAGCAGGTGTTTGCCACGCCCCTTCAAGCGGAACAGAAGGAATCTCGTTATCACCCAACGTCCGGAAATCACTATTATTATTCCATATTCGGCTATTGATCATCGCTTCCGGTTGAAGCTCACGAACAAGACCAGCAATTTTTTGACTCTGCTTCATAGTTGGAGCAGACATATCGAACCATACCTCTGCAATAGGACCATAATTCGTTAACAACTCACGAAGCTGTTGTTCAATAACTGGCTCCATTGATTCAGGTATCGGATTACAATTATTATGGTCAAATTCATGACCTTGGTGCCAGTCAACAAGAGAAAAGTAAATACCAAATTTCAAACCATGATTGCGGCATTCCTCTGCTAATAATTGAAGTGGATCTTTGCCATATGGCGTCTTTTCTACTATATTATATGCCGTAGTTGCTGTATGAAACATCGAAAAGCCATCGTGGTGCTTCGTCGTAATAACAATATATTTCATCCCAGCATCTTTTGCTAACTTACAAATTTCGGCTGCATCAAATTGGTCTGCAGTAAATTTACTCGCCACATCCAAATAATCCTCTTCCGAAATATTAGCCCACATTTGAATTTGCTCATTATACCCTTTTGTTACCGGCTCTCCATTCCAAACACCACCAATTTCAGAATAAAGACCCCAGTGAATAAACATCCCATATCGAAGCCGCTGCCAATCAGCTATACGTCCATCCTCTTGTAATGCAACAACACCTGGAATTGCCGCTTTCGTAACATCCGTCTTATTCGTCATCAATATATCCTCCTACAAATGCACTTATTGTATTTGCTACTACTTTTGTTTCGCCACTTCAAGTAGATTCCTCGACCTTTGTTTTATTTACACCATACCAGTAGAACTTTTACAGTAAGCCTGTTGAGGTATTCCAATAACATAAAGCGCAAAATGTTATCGATAACCTTTTACAGCGAATCTAACTCAAAACCCTCTTACTCAGTAGATTACCACACTTAGTCTATATTTGCATTAAAGCGCTATCAATAAATATTTCAGCACTCTCCTTATTTATGAGTTTTATAAGCTTCGGAATATTTTGATCGTGTTTCATCGTATTCATGGAACGTTAGGCTATTTAACGCCTAGTCAGGGCTGCTAATACATCCATAGCTCAAAAAGGGCTGTCTTAAAAGTCAGAAATGACCATAGACAACACCTTTGCGAGCTTCACTATGCTATTTTTTTACACTTTAAACTTCATAACAAGAGCTTCAAGACTTCGTGAATCTTTGCTAAGCAAGTCTGTAAGTGAGGCAACCTCCTGAACTAAAGAATTTTGCTTGGCTGTCATATTATTCACAGCTTTAACTCCTGTAAGCGACTCTTCAGCTATGGTTGCCATCTCGGTAACAGATGCTGCAATTTCTTCTGAGCCTGCTGCCATTTGTTCGCTAATAGCAGATACTTCTTGAACTTGCAAAGCCACTTGCTGAGTGGATTTCAAAATTTTTGAAAACGACTCGATTGTTTCATTCATCTTTTTTTGACCCGTCACTACCTCTTCCGTAACTTGCTGCATTGCTCGTTCAGTTTCTTGAGAGTCTTTTACAATATCTTGTAACAATCCAAATATTTTTCCTGCTGAAGTTGATGAATGTTCTGACAGTTTGCGGATTTCGCTGGCCACTACCGAAAAGCCTCTTCCATGCTCGCCTGCTCTTGCCGCTTCAATTGAAGCATTTAACGCAAGCAAATTCGTTTGACTCGCTATTTCCGTAATGGCACTGACAATTTTCTCAATATGAGACGTCCGTTCTTTCAAATTAGATACGATTTCTACTGTAGAACCTACAGAATCACTTATTTGAATCATCTGCTTGCTAACTTGCTGTATAAAATTCACGCCGCTTGCCGCCTCTTTCTCCGTCTCATTTGCGACATTAGCAAGATCCTCCGCAGATATAGCGACACGCTGTACACCTATAGACATTTCATTGATTGCATGGGAAGCATCAAGTGTACTTTGCACCGATGTTGTTGCCCCCAGCTCAATACTGACTCCCTGTCTCGCTATTTCCTCTGTCGCACTTGCAGTTTCTTTCGTATTCTCTACCAGTTTACTTGAAGAAGCCAATACACTACTGGAGGTATCACGGACATCTTTAATAATAGATTGCAGAGTCTCCAACATAGCATTTAAGGATTTTGAGATTTCTCCGATTTCATCTTTGCCAGAGTAATTGAGTCTTCCGGTAAGATTCCCCCCGCTCTGCGCAATTTCGGCGATTTTTTCATTGACTAACTTAAGCGGCTTTAACTTAACATAAATAATAATAAATATCGCAAGTAATGCTCCAAATGTAATGATAAGCAAAAGCACAGTTACTTTAAGCATCCAGCTTGCTTTTTGCTTTGAAGCGTTTGCTTCATTTTCCGCTCTCTTATTCATTTTCTCTTGAAACTGCTGTAGCGGCTCTGAGATGGTCTTTTTAATATTATTGTATTTGCTGTCAAACATGAGTTGTCGGGCCTTGGTAAAATCTTTCTCTTCCACAGCTTTCATTGCTTCGTTCTCTGTTTTGACAAGAGCATCCGAAGTTTGCTTTGACAATGATATAAGATCCAGCTCTTCTTTGGGCGCTCCCAATTCAGTTAATCTATCCACTACATGCTCTCTCGTTTTGGTCTCGTTTACTTCCTTCCAATAGTTATCATAATGGACTTTGTCTCCGAACTGCACGAAGGCTCTAACTTCGTTAGTTAGATAGTCTGAGGAGTTGGCTAAATCGAAACCTAGCTGTTTGAATTCTGCTTGCCTTTTTACAGCGTCACGTTCCTGCGCTACGCTCTTTTGAAGGATAACAACACTAATTCCGTTCAGGACCGTTAGAAAAACAAAAACTCCACTCATCATTTTAAGCCAGGTAGAAATCCTCATGATTAGCTCACTCCTTTGTTGTGTAAAAAATCCTTACTCCAATTTATCGGTCGACTTTATTCGACAAAAAATAGGTATTTATACTCATTTAAAGAGAAGTGGATGCGTCATAGCAAAAAGCGCAAGTTCAAGGTATAGATCTAGTCCTTGAACTTGCGTTTTTTTCACCAAAATTAAAAAGTTCATGCCGGAAAAACTCGATTTTTGCAATGCATACGACTTCTCCTATAACGGCATAATAAGCTTTGGAGGTGATAAAGATGACAGAAGCTAGCGTGCTGAATATAGATACCGACAGTCTAGTGCAGGCTTGGCAAAAAACGCTGCCTACCGTAATGAAAACATCTGATGAATGCCATATTCAAGCTGATGAAAAATTTCCAGACACATTATTAATTCATATTAAAAATGCAGGACGCTCTCACTATTCCTTTGATTTTAGATGTAAATATGTCGATAAACGTGAGGTTCATGTTGATTTTCTCGATGTCGAGCAAGATAACAAATCCATTGATGAGCAAACTGAGGATATTCGATTGTTAATTGAAGATTATATTAGAGATATTCACGAATGTGCACAACAGTTGAAAGGACTGACAAAGCAATGACAAAAGCTAAAACTGACGTAGATAAAAATCTTGAGCCTAATACTAGCAATCCGCACTATAACGATCATCATTCCAATAAAACAAAACCCGGAAATGAACCGCTTTCAGGATCTAAAAAAGTAAAAAACCTGAATCATTCGCGCAGCAACCACGGAGAAGGCTCTTAATTAAGGAAAACCGTCAGGAGAATTGGCCTGACGGTCTCTTTTTAATCAATTTCTAAAATTCCGATGTCTACAATCCGTCTACAATTTTAGGAAAAAATAAAACCCAGTCCTCATGCGGACTAGGCTTTCATGGTGGAGGCAAGGGGAATTGAACCCCTGTACAAAGATCACGTCACACGTTTTTTCTAAGGGTATAGTCACAATTTTGATTTTATCTGCGGGAACACCCTGTACTATCCGGTCCTATTCGCTACAATATCGTCTATTTCACATTTAAGTAACAGGTATCTATGAACACTTCTCATGATCGGGACTTTGGTTAAGTTATATTTCTCCACGAACAACTTCATTTCGTCTTTGGAGAGACCGAGTAATCCTCCTGCCTCCGTGACGGTTAATACAACTATTTTACTCGTTGCATTATACGTCTTTTTTACTTTTAGATTCCAGTCTTCAAATCTGTTCATATCGGGTTTCCTCTCTCTTTCCTAATCGATCGGAATACTTCATTATAACATGACTTCAGACAAATACAGTTTCTATTCCGAAAATTTATTCCATAACAAAAGCCCTACCTCATGCGGTAGGGCTTTTCATGGTGGAGGCGAGGGGAGTTGAACCCCTGTCCGAAGATCACGCCACACGGCTTTCTACGGGTGTAGCTGCAGTTTTGATGTCACCTAGAAAGACCCCCTGCAACGCGGTTCTTCATAGGTCAGCCTGATTATCTTCTTCCGTCGACCCCAGGCGGAGACCGAAGCGGCGTATCCCACTACTTGTTAGCCCCTAGTCTAGTCACATGGGCGATGCTAGGTAGGAGCACGCTAACAGGTTATTAAGCTGCTAAAGCGTAGTTTGTTTGTTGTTTGCCGTTTAATAGGCTTTAGCGTTGATGAAGCAGACGACTCCCTGCTACCCGCTGGCTCGCGCTCGTCCAATCCCCGTCGAATCCAAGAACGCCCCCAGATAAGCATAAATACATCACAACGTAGGTGAGTATTTAGCGATTAAAACGAAGTATAGTAGCTTCACATCTACAAAGTAATCAACTCTTATACTCTGCTCTAAGCTTCGTTCATTCTTCAATCACACTATTTCCTACAACGTTATTGTATCACATCTACGTTGATTTTGTGCACACTTGTTATTTCCAACTAGTAACTTACTATCGGATCACTTTTTGCTTTTCACGTAACACACGTTGAATTTCGCGTTGTGCATCTCGTTTAGCTGCTGTCTCACGTTTATCGTACTGCTTTTTCCCTTTTCCGAGTCCGAGCAATAACTTCGCATAACCGTTGCGAATATAAACTTTGAGCGGCACGATTGAATAGCCTTCTTGCTTGGACTGTCCGAGCAGCTTACGTATTTGTTCCTTGTGCATCAGTAATTTCCGTGTGCGAGTCGGATCTGTTGGATTATGAATATTTCCTTGTTCAAAAGGACTAATGTGCATATTGTGAATAAAAATTTCACCATTTCTAATGGTAGCAAACGCGTCACTAATGTTTGCTCTTGCATTACGTAACGATTTAATTTCTGTTCCTTTTAATACCATTCCCGCTTCAAAGGTTTCCTCAATGAAATAATCATGGGAAGCTTTGCGGTTTTGGGCCAGTTGTTTACCATCACTTTTTTTACTACCCACGTCATTCACCTCGCTTGTTAAATATACTCCAAAGCAGATACTAATTATAACAATTATAATGTGCAAAATCAACAATTTCTATTCTCCATCAAACTTGGCTAATATGCAAAGAAAGCCGCTATACCAATAAGGTAAGCGACTTTCCGAACTCGTTGTTAGTTAGCTATTATAGCTTTACAACGTTTTCTGCTTGTGGTCCGCGGTTTCCTTCAACTACGTTGAACTCAACACGTTGGCCTTCATCAAGAGTTTTGAAACCATCACCTACGATAGCTGAGAAGTGAACGAATACATCGTTTCCGCCTTCAACTTCGATGAAACCAAAACCTTTTTCAGCGTTAAACCATTTTACTGTACCTTGTTGCATGTGGATATACCTCCAAAAAAAATTGTATTAATATGCGCCTGTTTCGTTATTACACAAAAAATTCACACATTGGAAAAGGTTCATGATCGTAATGACACCCTTTTCAATATGCGAATTCAGGTTCATATCATCGATATGTCTTGAGTATACTATACCCTTTATTAAATTGCAAGTAACAAATTTCTAAATACAAGTTCCATATCAGGAAGTGTATGCAGCCTTTTCGACATATTGGCTAGAAACCGACAAAATGTGATTAGCATCGCAATGGATGCCTACATTTAGTATCACATTTTGCCGTTTTTTTATTCATACCTAGCTAACAATGTCGGAATTTTTACGATTTATTTTTCTTTTTATTTGGTTTTCTAACTGGTTTTTTATCTATTTTCTTGTCCGTTTTCTTACCTTGTTTCGTAGATACTTTATCACGTGCTTTATGTTTTAACTTTTTCCCCGTTCGTTCTCCGAACAAAATCGTCGTTTCCTCTGACTGCTCTGTTGGGATGACTCCCGCTTGATCTGCTTGTTTCGCTTTTGCTCGTTTACTTTTATTATATGGCTCTTGCCAATACGGTGTCCCAGAATTGCTTGCCTTCTTTTTTACCGGAAGCCCCCACATATCCGTTTGGATGGATGATGTACGTTGTGTCCTGACGCTATTATCTTGTTCCCCATTTATGTTACGATTAGCAGTTTGAGGCGATCTGCCGCCGCTGTTATTGCTACTGTTTGTACCAATGTTTTTACCATTATAGTTATTACGCTTACTACTATTGATGCTATTTGAATTGTTGTTTCTACTCGTTCTATTACCACTCTGTTCCTTTTTGTTTGTCCAAGGATTGCTGCTTGCGACGCTTTTGTTACTTGCACCGTTAGCAGTGCTTCCACCAGTGGCAGCACTTCGACTAGATCTACCTGTTTGACCAGTTGAACCAACTTGACCGCTTTTATTATTTCTACCGTTGCCACGACCGCTTTGTTTAAAATGTTTAAATGATTTTGCACTACTACCAGCTTTTTGACTGGCAAGCTCGAAGTCAATGGTATGTTCATTCATATCAACACGTGCGACACGTACTGCTAGTTCGTCACCAATGCGGTATATTTGCGATGTTCGTTCTCCAACCAAAATCATATGCTGCTCATGGAAATTGTAATAATCGTCTGTTAGGTCGCTAAGTCTAATCAAGCCTTCTACTGTATTATCCAGCTCTATAAACATACCGAAGCTCGTAACACTGCTAATAATACCAGTAAATTCTTCGCCCACTTTATCGAACATGTATTCACATTTTTTCAATTTTTCTGTATCACGCTCAGCTTCTACAGCTACTCTTTCTCGCTCAGAGGAATGTTTTGCCACATCAGGCATTCTACCTTTCAATACTTCGAAACGAGCTTCTGTAAGTGTACCGCCGTTTGCTAATACTTCTCGAATAACACGATGGATCATCAAGTCAGGATAACGTCTTATAGGTGAGGTGAAGTGTGAGTAGTAAGGTGCTGCCAATCCAAAGTGTCCTAAACTTTCCGCATCGTACTTCGCTTGTTTCATAGAACGCAACATCATCGTCGATAAAACAGTAGCTTCTTTCGTACCTGCAATATCTTCCAGCAATGTTTGCAACGCTCGTGGATGAACAGAATTTCCTTTACCTTTGACCGTATAGCCAAAGTTAGCTGCAAATTGCATAAATGTTAGTAGTTTTTCTTGATCGGGATCTTCGTGAATACGATATATAAAAGGGACCTTCAACCAATGAAAATGTTCGGCTACCGTTTCGTTCGCTGCCAACATAAATTCTTCAATCAATTGTTCGGCTATCGAACGTTCTCGCTTTACTATATCGATGGCTTTTCCTTCACTATCGACAATAATTTTTGCTTCTTGAAAGTCAAAATCGATTGCGCCGCGTTTCATTCGTTTTGTTCTTAACTTCGTTGCCAATTTCTCCATCTGCATGACCATATCTAGTATGGGAGCATATCGTTCTTTAAGCTCAAGCTCTGGGTTTTCATCATCAGCAACAATTAATTTACGTACATCAGTGTAAGTCATACGCTCTGTCGTGTTAATGATACTTAAAAAGATGCGGTGGTTTACTCGCTGCATCGTTTTTGCATCAAATTCCATCTCGCATGATAGTGTAAAACGGTCAACTTGCGGATTTAGCGAACAGATTCCATTCGACAAACGATGAGGCAGCATCGGAATAACCCGATCGACCAAATAAACGCTACAGCCACGTCGATACGCTTCTCGATCTAGCTCTGATCGTTCCGGCACATAGTAACCAACGTCAGCAATATGGACTCCTAATAAGAAATTACCATTCTCTAACCGTTTTACATGTACAGCATCATCCAAATCTTTGGCATCTTCACCATCTATTGTAATAATTAATTCATTTCGTAAATCGACTCGACCTTGTTCTGTTATTTCTTGTTGTTCTATATGATCCGGACGAAGTAACGCTTCCTCCATCACTTCTTCTGGAAATCCTTCTGGTAGTTGATGTTTGCGAACAATCGATAATATATCAACGCCTGGATCATTTTTGTGTCCCAGAATTTCGATAACTTCGCCTTCCGCTGCTGTTCTACCTTCTGGATAATTGACAATGCGAACAACTACTTTTTGCCCATTCACTGCACCATTAAATGCGGTTTGGGGGATAAATATATCACGCTGAATACGTGTATCATCTGGCAGAACAAAGGCATACGTTTCCAATGCTTCAAATGTTCCAACCAATTGTGTAACTGCTCGCTCGATAATACGCACAACTTCGCCTTCCATGCGACCACCGTTTGCACTTTGACTAGTTACACGTACTAATACGATGTCGCCATTCATTGCGCTTTTCAAATCGTTAGCGTGAATATAAATATCTTGCTGTTCCTTATCGTCACTAATTAAAAAAGCAAAGCCTTTGGCGTGTGCTTGAACTTTACCGCGAATTAAATTCATTCGTTCTGGCACACCATAGCGATCATTGCGTGTACGAAGGATGCTACCTTCTTCTTCTAATCGATTTAACGTTTGTAAAAATTGTTTAAATGAACGAGCATCCGCAATAGCGAAATGTGCTTCCAACTCCTGATACGTCATTGGTTTGTAAGCAACTTCTTGCATGAATTGCAATATATGCTGTTCTAATTGTTGATCATTATGATCCATTGTAATACTCTCCTCTTAATACAAGCACTGTATCGGTTTATATATATATTTATATGTTAATAATTTCAAGGTTTGCTCTATCTATTAAGTAGTATACACGTATTTGTTGAACAGCATCCATCATTTATAAATAAAAAAATAACTTTTCTACGTATATAGGGATGGAAAACAATACAAAAAAGACGAGCCTTATTCGCTCGTCTAATATTGATTGAATTACCATTCAATAAAATATGAAAGAATTAACGATAATAAGAAAAATCCTGTCGCCAATCCAGCAGTCAGACGCTGTAAAAACAAGTCCAAACCACGTGCCTTCTGCTTGCCGAATAAATGCTCAGCTCCTCCAGAAATTGCTCCAGATAAACCTGCACTTTTTCCTTTCTGCAAAAGAACGACTGCGATAAGTCCTATCGCAAAGACAACAAGCAAAATTTTTAAAGTGATTTCCACGAATTCCACCTCCAAGATAGGCACTCCGAAAAACATATGAAGTAATTTTATCATAATTGCAAATGAATTACAATAGAGCGAGCTTGTTACTTAACAATACTACGAATTTGAGCAATTCGCTCTGGATTAATGGCTTCCATAAAACTGTTATTGTAACGTACAGCACTCCCATAATGTACTTGCTTTACCTTTGTATGCTCCACAAATACTTTACTGTTTTCTGGTGATAGTCCTCTACCACCAAGTATAGCGATATTATGTTTTGCAGCTGCTATTTGCAATTGCGCTAACTGTTCTAATGCATCTATCGCTTTCGGCTTTCCACCAGATGTTAATATTTGAGCAATTTCACCTTTATATTGAGACAATACATCAAGTCCAGCAAACTGATCATCTAGTTCATCAAATGCACGATGAAATGTTACTTTCAAACCAGCAGCCACTTTCAACAATGATTCTAACGCCGCTTGATCAATTTCTTTTTGTTCATTCAGCACACCAAGTACTACTCCTGCTGCACCGTTATCTTTAGCTATTTGAATATCGTTTCGCATAATTTGCAAATCTTCGGAACTGTAGCAAAAGGACTGACTATGCGGACGAATCATCACTTGCACTGGAATAGTAGCTGCTGTAACCGCTGCTGCAATCATCGCTGCACTAGGTGTTAGTCCCCCTTCTTGTATGCCTGTTACCAGTTCAATTCGGTCTGCTCCACTTGCTGAAGCGGTATGTACATCCGCAATATTAGTTGCAATCACTTCAATCAGCATATGCTTCTATCCTTTCTTCTATATTTTTACTAGTAAATCCATCTTTTTCTTATCTCATAAGTGTACTCTTTAGCTGTCAATTTAACATAAAAAAGATGCTCTCCAGTCGAGAGCATCTTCATTATACTACAATTTTTAGTTGAAATCTTTCATATTATAAAATGCTTCTTTACCGCCATATTGCGCTGTACTACCCAATTTATCTTCGATGCGAAGCAACTGGTTGTATTTCGCAACACGGTCTGTACGTGAAGGAGCACCTGTTTTAATTTGACCAGCATTTGTTGCAACAGCGATATCTGCAATGGTGCTGTCTTCACTTTCACCAGAACGGTGAGAGATAACTGCTGTATAACCCGCACGTTTTGCCATCTCAATAGCATCAAATGTTTCTGTAAGTGTTCCGATTTGGTTCACCTTAACTAGAATCGAGTTACCAACACCTTGTTTGATACCATCGGATAGACGCTCTGTATTCGTAACAAACAAGTCATCACCAACAAGTTGAACTTTGTTGCCAAGCTTGTCTGTTAACAGCTTCCAACCTTCCCAGTCGTCTTCCGAACAACCGTCTTCGATGGAGATAATTGGATATTTGTCTACCCAAGAAGCCATCAAGTCTACAAATTCTGCTGATGTAAAGGATTTACCTTCACCAGCTAGTACATATTTTCCATCTTTGTAGAACTCAGTAGAGGCTACGTCCATACCTAGGAATACGTCAACGCCTGGTTTGTATCCAGCACGCTCAATAGCCGAGATGATTGTCGTAATTGCTTCTTCGTTAGATGATAGGTTAGGAGCGAAACCACCTTCATCACCTACTGCTGTGTTCAATCCTTTTTCACTTAAAACAGATTTCAAGTTATGGAAAATTTCTGCGCCGATACGTAGAGCTTCTTTGAAGTTTGCTGCACCTACAGGCAATACCATAAACTCTTGTACGTCGATGTTGTTATCCGCATGCTCACCACCATTGATGATGTTCATCATTGGAACTGGCAATGTTTTTGCGTTGAATCCTCCCAAGTAATTATAAAGCGGTACATCTAGTGCATCAGCAGCAGCACGCGCTACCGCCATGGATACAGCTAGAATTGCGTTAGCACCTAGTTTTGCTTTGTTAGGCGTACCATCTAGCTCGATCATCAAACGGTCAATCGCTACTTGCTCCAGAGCATCCATACCGATCAACTCAGGAGCGATAATAGAGTTAACGTTATCTACAGCTTTTTCTACCCCTTTACCTAAGTAACGGCTTTTATCTCCATCACGAAGTTCCACTGCCTCATAAGCTCCTGTAGAAGCTCCTGAAGGAACAATTGCACTACCTTTTGCACCAGACTCTAACGTTACTTCTACTTCGACTGTTGGATTTCCACGTGAATCCAAAACTTCAAGTGCATACACATCAACGATCATTGACATATTTATTACATCCTCTCTGTTATCCATTATAGTAGTTTACATTTTCATAAATAGTTCTAATCATCGATTTCACCTTAACTGTTTAGCCAGTTAGATTAATCAACAAGTAGTGAACTGCCCGTCATTTCTGCTGGTTTCTGCAAACCAAGCAGCTGTAACAACGTTGGAGCAATATCAGCTAGAATACCATCATCTCGTAGCTTATAGTCTTTGCTAGTAACAATTAGTGGTACAGGATTCGTCGTATGTGCAGTATAGGGACGACCTTGTTCATCAAACACCATATCAGCATTACCATGATCGGCTGTAATGATGCACACGCCACCTTTGGCGAGCACAGCATCTACTACCTGCCCAACACACTCATCTGTTACTTCAACCGCTTTAATCGTTGGCTCTAGCATCCCTGAGTGACCTACCATGTCTGGGTTAGCAAAGTTCAAAATAATCGCATCATGCTTATCAGCTTCGATTTCCTTCACCGTAGATGCAGCTAATTCATAAGCACTCATCTCCGGTTGCAAATCGTAGGTAGCTACTTTAGGAGAATTGATGAGCACTCTAGTTTCACCAGGTAGTTCCACGTCCCGCCCACCGCTGAAGAAAAATGTCACATGCGGATACTTTTCTGTCTCAGCTGTACGTAATTGTGTCATACCAGCCTGGGCAATAACCTCTCCAAGAGTATTATCCAGGTTTTTTGGTGAATAGGCAACATATCCGCCAATCGTCTCACTAAATTTAGTCAAACAAACAAAATGTAGGTTAGTCGGTCTACCTTCTCCACGATCAAAACCATGGAAATCTTCGTTTGTAAACACTTGTGAAAGTTGAATAGCACGATCGGGACGGAAATTAAAAAATACTACTGAATCACCAGACTCTACTAATCCAACCGGCTGTTGCTCTTCATTGACAATAACCGTCGGCAGCACAAACTCGTCTAATACAGATGCTTCATACGATTGTACAACTGCCTGTACCGGATCGGTAGCTACAGGTCCTTCGCCATATACCATCGCACGGTAAGATTTTTCCACTCGCTCCCACCGTTTATCGCGATCCATCGCATAGTAACGCCCCTGTACTGTTGCAATTTGTCCAACACCAAGCTCTGTAATTTTCGCTTGTAGTTTTTCAATATACGCTTTAGCACTATCTGGCATCACGTCACGTCCATCCAAAAAGGCATGAATGTATACGTCTTTCATTTCTTCTTTTTTGGCTAGCTCCAACAATGCGAAGAGATGCTCGATATGACTGTGCACCCCACCATCAGATACTAATCCGTACAAATGAAGCTTCGTTCCGTTTTCTTTCGCATGCTTTACTGCTGCTAATAACGTTTCATTGCTATAAAAATCGCCATCGCGAATGGATTTGCTAATTCTAGTTAAATCCTGATAGACGATACGTCCCGCTCCAATATTCAAATGACCAACTTCTGAGTTACCCATTTGTCCATCTGGCAGACCAACCGCTTCCCCACATGCTACTAACGTCGTATTCGGATACTCTGTTAAATAGCGTGTATAATTAGGCTTTTTAGCTTGCTGTACCGCATTTCCTTCGGCGGTATTGCGCAAACCAAAACCGTCCATAATAATTAAAGCTACTGGTTTACGAGTACTCATCTTACTTGGCCCCCCGGACCAAAGCGATATAGGATGCCGGCTCAAGACTTGCTCCGCCTACAAGCGCACCATCAATATCTGTTTGCCCCATATATTCTACAACAGTTTCTGGTTTTACACTTCCACCATATTGAATACGTACTGCATCAGCTGTAGTTTGATCATACAATTCCGCTACGATACTACGGATATAACCGATAACATCTTGTGCATCTGCTGCTGTAGATGATTTTCCAGTACCAATCGCCCAAATCGGCTCGTAAGCAATAACTGTTTCCGCTACTTGTGCAGCTGTAAGACCTGCTAATGCTCCAACCGTTTGTGTTTTACACACATCTTTTGTCTGACCAGCATCGCGCTCTTCCAGCTTTTCACCCACACAAACGATAGGAAGAAGATTATGTTTAAATGCAGCATGCATTTTTTTATTTACAATTTCATCAGTCTCTGCAAAATACGCACGACGCTCAGAGTGTCCGATAATAACATATTTCACACCGATTTCTTTTAGCATCAATCCACTAATTTCACCAGTATAAGCACCGTTATCTTCGAAGTGAACGTTTTGTGCACCGATTGCAATGCTAGTTCCTTGTACCGCTTCTACCAAAGCTGGCAGCGTCGTATACGGCGCACAAATAACACTTTCTACCCCGTCTACTTCCGCTTCTCCTTTAACAGCTTCAACAAACTGTTTTGCTTCGGATATTGTTTTAAACATTTTCCAGTTACCTGCAATAATAGGCTTTCTTGTACTCACGCTAACCCCTCCTCGATTACTTGTCGTTAAGAGCAACTACTCCTGGCAATTGTTTGCCTTCCATAAACTCTAGAGAAGCTCCACCGCCGGTAGAGATAAAATTCATTTTATCCGCCAAACCAAATTTCTCTGTAGCTGCAGCAGAATCTCCACCGCCGATTATAGTATAACCTTCCGTTGCTGCGCAAGCATTAGCAACTGCTACAGTACCGTGAGAGAATGGATCGATCTCAAATACGCCCATCGGCCCGTTCCAAACAACAAGTTTAGAATTTTTAATAACATCCGCATAGATCTCTCTTGTTTTTGGACCAATATCGATGCCTTCCCATTCTGCTGGGATAGCTGTGCTATCAACGATTTGCGTGTTTGCATCAGCACTAAAATCATCTGTTACAACTATATCAACTGGAATATAAAAGTTTTTACCTAGTTTTTTCGCTTTTTCCATAAACTCAAGCGCTAAATCTAGTTTACTATTATCTACAAGTGATTTACCAATTTCATGACCTTGTGCTTTGAAGAATGTATAAGAAAGTCCACCACCAATAATAACGTTATCAGCGATTTCTAACATTTTATCAATAACAGCAATTTTATCTTTTACTTTAGATCCACCAACGATAGCTGTAAATGGACGTTCTGGGTTGTGTAGTGCTTTTCCTAGAACTTCTAGTTCACGCTCCATTAACAAACCAGATACTGCTGGCAAGTGGTGTGCAATACCTTCTGTTGAAGCATGAGCACGGTGTGCTGCTCCAAAAGCATCATTTACGAACAAATCAGCCAAAGAAGCAAATGCTTTTGCTAGCTCAGCATCATTTTTCTCTTCGCCTTCGTAGAAACGAACGTTTTCTAGCAACAATACGTCACCATTGTTCAATTCACTTACCATTTTTTCTACTTCTGGACCGATAGCTTCCATTGCTTTCGCTACTGGTTTACCAAGTAATTCGGATAGACGAGCTTGTGCAGCAGTATGGCGCAATTCTTCTACTACTTGACCGTTTGGACGTCCCAAATGGCTTGCCAAAATAATTCTCGCACCTTTTTCTATCAAATAATTAATGGTTGGCAACGTCTCACGAATACGTTTGTCATCAGTAATAACACCATTTTCTAGAGGTACGTTGAAGTCAACGCGAACGAATACTTTTTTGCCAGTTAGATCAGCAATATCACGGATACTTTTTTTCATCATTTTTTTGCCTCCTAAAGTAGATTAAAAAAGAAAGCGCCTCTTCCTGCATGCAGGAAGAAACGCTCGATGGTCGGGCCTGTAAAGGCGCAAACCAGAAACCAAAGCTCTCTTAAGAGAGCTTTGGTCAGCAGCTTTCTTTCCTTACAGACCTTTAGCAGCAATATAAGCAGCTAGATCTACTACACGGTTGGAGTAACCCCACTCGTTGTCGTACCAAGAAACTACTTTAACCATATTTCCTTCTACTACCATTGTAGATAGTGCATCGATTGTAGAAGATGCTGGATCTCCATTGTAATCGCTAGAAACTAGTGGCTCTTCGCTGAAGTTAAGAATACCCTTCATTGCGCCTTCTGAAGCTTCTTTCAACGCTGCGTTTACTTCTTCAACAGTAACGTTAGCTTTAACTTCTACAACCAAGTCAGTAACAGAAACGTTAGCAGTTGGAACACGCATAGCCATACCACTTAGTTTACCTTTTAGCTCTGGCAATACTAGAGATACTGCTTTAGCAGCTCCTGTAGTGGATGGAATAATATTTTCTGCCGCTGCACGTGCACGACGTAGATCTTTATGAGGTACGTCAAGTACGGATTGGTCATTTGTATAAGAGTGAACTGTTGTCATCATACCTTTAACGATACCAAATTTTTCATTTAGTACTTTTGCAAAAGGAGCTAGACAGTTAGTTGTACATGATGCGTTGGAAATAATAGTATGATTAGCTGCATCGTATTTCTCTTCGTTAACACCCATAACGATTGTAATATCTTCATCAGAAGCTGGAGCAGAAATAATAACTTTTTTAGCTCCACCTTTTAAGTGCAATTCTGCTTTATCTTTTGCTGTGAAAATACCTGTTGATTCTACAACGATTTCCACACCTTGAGCTCCCCATGGAAGGTCTGCTGGGTTACGTTCTGCAAATACTTTGATTTCTTTACCGTTAACGATAATTGCGCCTTCTTTTGCTTCTACAGTAGCATCCAAAACGCCATGAGTTGTATCGTATTTAAGAAGATGTGCAAGTGTTTTTGTGTCAGTCAAATCATTAACCGCTACGATTTCCACCTCTGTGTTATTAAGTGCAGCGCGGAATACGTTACGACCAATACGTCCAAAACCATTAATACCTACTTTAACCATGTGTAAATTCCTCCTAAGCATTATAAACTCATATTTATTTCAAAACGCAACAGCATATTAAAAAGTAGTAGGAGCGGAACGGGCTTTCACGAGTAAAAGCAATGCCCTATTACATTTCATAAACACCTTGCGTTATGAGACCACTTTTATGACTAGCTCTATTGTACGATTTACAGTTGTACTAGCAGATCATTATCGCTTTCTTGCCGAATAATACGGACTATTTCTTGCGCTGCTGCTTCATCTGTAATTAATACATCATTATGCCCAAAACGCATAATTGCTATAATGGCTTCCGCTTTACTTTTGCCACCAGCAACACCTATAACAAATTCCATTTTTAAAATATCTTCGAGTCGTAAACCAACGGTTTGGGTTTTGTGGACTACTGCACCTTTACGATCAAAGTAATATCCAAATGCTTCAGCCAGCGCTCCTTCAGCCTCCAATGAAGCTACAAGTTCCTCTGACAATTTGCGGCGACGTGCCATAACCATAGCATCACCGATACCATGCACAACAATACGTGCGCTGCGAATAACTTGGACGATCTCTTTAATGTTCGGTTCTTGCATAATCGAATCATAAGCTTCTTTCCCCAAATGATCGGGTACATGAAGCAATCGATAATGACCACCTGTACGCTTTGCCATAGTAGATGCAAGTGTATTGGCTTGATAATCTACACTTTCTCCTAGACCACCACGAGCCGGTACAAACCAGTTGCTTTTCAGCGGCATCGATGAAGTCATTTGATTCGCTACTTGAACCATTGTCGTACCACCTGTTATCGCTACTACGTCTTCTGGACGTAATGCTTCGCGCAACACTTGACATCCTGCTCTGCCTAGCTCTTTCTTCGTTTGAATGGATGTTTCGGAATCACCAGCAACGACTACAACTTGTTTCAAGCCAAAATGTTGGCTTATTTCCTGTTCCAATTCTGTTAAACCAAATAACGTCTTATACATCGGCTGCAACTGTTGTAATAATAGCTTACCTGACTCACTTATCCGCATGCCGACCGCACTTATTTCCAGCAGTCCTTGTTCTTTCAAGCGATCTGTCTCAGCTCGTAATATACGTTCTGTCATAGACAGTGCTTGCGCCAATGCTCTGCGACCAATCTGATCAGATAGCATCACCTGATGCAATATTAAGTAGCGTTTTCGCATAACATCCAGAAGTTCGGGTACAAGTTGCTGTTGCAGTTCAATGATCTGTCGCATTTGTTATCCTTCACTCCATCAATCGACTCAGCCTATCTTTACCTCAGCTAATTTCGATTATCATTTCTCTTATGGACTTTTTTCGTCCCGTATAACCAAATTTAGTCCCACTTATATTTTAACTAAGTTATCAGATAACTGCAAGTGCTATCTATCACTTGAAAACGATTACGATGTAAATATTTTGTATAGTATTGTTTATAATTAGGTTTTATAGACCTGTCTGAAAAAAATACAACAAATTTTCAGCGTTCTCTTGCTTAAAGCGCTTGAGTAGCCTATAATCGTTTTTGTGACTATTTTTCATTTGCGCCCGTGGTCCAATGGATATGACGTAGGCCTCCGGAGCCTGAGATCCAAGTTCGATTCTTGGCGGGCGCGCCATTTTTTACTTAAATAAGTTTACTTCTTACATATGATGTACAAACTGCTGTAATATAACCGTGTTATATTGCAGCAGTTTTTTATTTAAAAAATAATCTCTGACCATCTTTGACTTTTAAGTTTTTTTCCGTTATGATAAGTTTATAAAAAATAATCCAGTCTATATCTGGCAGCAATACGAATATAATGGATAAGCCACTAAGCTTATGTAAACAGAGGAGGAGCACAAATATGAATTTTGTACCTATGGTTATTGAACAAAGCAATCGAGGTGAACGTTCTTACGACATTTACTCCCGTTTGCTCAAAGATCGTATTATTTTTCTCGGATCAGGTGTCAATGATGCTGTTGCTAATTCAATTATTGCTCAATTATTATTTCTAACAGCCGACGATCCAGAAAAAGATATCTCTTTGTATATTAACAGCCCAGGTGGTTCGATTACAGCTGGAATGGCTATATATGATACGATGCAATTTATTAAGCCTGACGTATCTACCATTTGTGTTGGTATGGCAGCATCTATGGGTGCGTTTCTGCTCTCAGCTGGTGCCAAAGGCAAACGGTTTGCACTACCGAATAGTGAAGTGATGATTCATCAGCCGCTTGGCGGAGCAGAAGGGCAAGCAAGCGATATCGAAATTCGCGCTCGTCGCATTCTAAAAATGCGTGACAAGTTAAATGGCATTCTTGCAGATCGTACAGGGCAGCCGTTAGAACGCATTGAACAAGATACCGATCGTGACTACTTTATGAGTGCGAGTGAAGCGGTAGAGTATGGTCTGATTGATAAAGTAATTGAACGAGTATAATCAATACTTCCTAACAATGATAATATAACCTCAACAGATATGACAGCCACAACTATTTCGATCTAACGAGAAACCTACTATTTGTAGTAGCAAAAACTCGTTATATATAATAAATAGTTGTGGTTTTCTTTTGCGTTTACAGCTACTTTTCAGGTGATTTTCCTCACTTCTGCAAACCGCCGTCGATGCTATGCTGAGCTTACATCATTATTGCTACAGGGAAGTGACCGTATGGAATTAGCTACATTAGAAAAAGTGGAACAATTAGCACTAAAAAAAAGGGGCGTCTATCTACAAAGTAAGCGATTGTATATAATGCGCGCGATATTAGCTGGTATGTTTATTGGATTTGGTGTAATCGTTTCATTCAAATCAGGCAGTTTTTTTTATAACGTTGATTCACCTTTAGCATATCCCATCGCCGCGTTAACATTTTCTACTGCCATTATTTTAATTACGTATGCAGGTGGCGACTTATTTACTGGCAATACTTTTTACTTCACCTACACCTCATTACGGAAAAAAATTAGCTGGCTAGAAACGATCAAATTATGGATTATTAATTATAGCGGTAATTTTATAGGTGCCATTTTATTCGCTTTACTCATATGGGCGACAGGATTATTCGAATCAGCTACCGCTAATGGCTTCTTATTATCTGTTGTTAAAGCAAAAACAAGCGCGCCAGTGACACAATTATTTTTTAGAGCGATCCTTTGTAATTGGTTGGTTAGTTTAGCTTTTTACATCCCGATGTCCATGAAACAAGATGGCGCTAAATTATTTGCGAAAATGTTATTTGTATTTGCCTTCTTCATCTCCGGTTATGAGCATAGTATTGCAAATATGGGAACTTTTGCGATAGCCTTTATTACTAATGAGCCAGATGCGATTACAATCGCTAGTGCTCTGCACAATTTAATTCCCGTAACACTCGGCAATATTATCGGTGGAAGTTTCTTTATGGGATGGCTATACTACTACTTAAATAAATCAACACTCGAGCAACAACGAGATTAAAATAAATTTATTAAACAAAAAAAGCGTAAGTTAGGGATAACTTGTTCCCAAACTTACGCTTTTTTATAACTATCCACAATAGTAGCTGCTTCTTAGTTGTTACGAATATACTAAGTACCGGTGCAAAAGTAAAAAGAAAAGCCAGCTGCATGAATGAAAAGTTAGTCATGCGACCTTTCCTCGCACTTTAGCGACTCTTCAAGTTGAAGAGTTAAGTATTATTGGTTTTCTAGCTCTTCCTTGCTTACAAGAGCAACTAGAGCGTTTACAGCCTGTTCTGCGTCCGAACCTTCTGCACTAATGGATACTTCGGTGCCTGAACTGATTGCAAGACTCATAATACCCATAATTGATTTCGCGTTCACTTTTTTATCGTCTTTTTCAACGAATACCTCGGAGGAGAATTTATTTGCCTCTTGTACGAATAACGCGGCCGGTCTAGCATGAAGACCTGTTTTTAGACGAACGACAACAGGAAGCCTTGTCATGAAATCATAACCCCCTCTATTTTATTAAATCATTAATCACCATAATAATCACATATACTTGATTATATCATTTTACAGCACATTGCACTAGGTAAAATTCACCCGCCACGAATTTTTTCAGCAAGTTCATCAATTTTTCGCAATCTATGGTTAACACCGGACTTGCTCACCTTCACTCGGAGCATTTCGCCCACTTCGGTTAAATTCAAATCTGGATGCTCAAGACGCACTTCTGCCACTTCTCGCAGCTTGTCAGGTAAACTGTCCAAACCAATTTCTTTTTGTAACAATTTAATGTTATCAATTTGGCGGACAGCAGCACCAATCGTTTTATTTAAGTTTGCCGTTTCACAATTAACAATTCGATTAACAGAATTACGCATATCGCGCATAATCCTTACATCTTCAAACTTAAACAACGCTTGATGAGCACCAATAATATTTAGAAATTCAATTATTTTTTCGCCTTCTTTGAGGTACATGATGAAGCCTTTTTTCCGTTCGATATATCTAGCGTTCAAATCAAAACTGTTAGCCAGTGATACTAATGCTGTACAATGCTCGGCATACATCGATGAAATTTCCAAATGATAAGATGAACCTTCTGGATTATTCACAGAGCCACCAGCCAAAAATGCACCTCGCAAGTAAGATCGTCTGCAACAAGTTTTTTCAATCATTCTTTTTTCAATACCAGCTACAAAAACAAATCCTTCGGAAGTTATGCCAAGTTTTTTTAATATTTCTTGTACTTTTACCGGAATTCGAACAATATATACATTATTTTTTTTTAGACGCATTTTTTTACGAACTAATAGCTCCATATGCACATCAAAGTGTCTTTTTAGTAACGTATAGATTTTCCTAGCAATTGCTGCGTTTTCCGTAGAAATGTCAAGAACGACTTTACGGCTAGATAAGCTAACGGACCCATTCATCCGTAACATTGCAGATAATTCTGCAAGCTCACAACAACTATCCGCTTCAATCAATGTTAGCTCTTTTTTAGTTTGGGCTGCAAAAGACATCTTTCGCTCACCTCTTTCTCAACATCCAGTTCTCCACTAACTTATATATGTGATGACTTAAACGTTCGGTATCGTGTCTTAAAAAAGTTTGGAATAATACAAGTCTATCTGCAATTACTTTATATCCGCGTTGCGCGACTTCATCCAAATCTAATTGAACCGCTTTCGCTCCTTTTTCAGCATATTTATCTTCAATTTGTTGTGGTATCTCCCCATTATTGACAATAACATAATCAAATAGATGATGACCAATATGATGATAAATAGCATCCAAATGATCACTTACCGTATAGTTATCCGTTTCGCCTGGTTGTGTCATAACGTTGCAAACAAATAGTTTAACTGCGTCTGATTTTAGAATCGCTTCGGATAGTTTTGGCACTAGCAAGTTTGGCATAATACTTGTATACAAACTTCCGGGTCCTATTAGTACCGCATCAGCTTGTTCAATTGCTTCCACCGCTTCTGGCAAAGCTTCGATCACTGCTGGCTCAAGAAAAACCCTTTTAATAATTTGTCCTGATTTAGGTATATTCGATTCACCAGTAACGATAGAACCATCTTCCATCTCTGCGCTCAATACGATGGCAGTTGCCGCTGCTGGCAAAACTCTTCCTCTTACAGCGAGTACACGACTCAATTCCTTGACACCTGTTACAAAATCACCAGAAATGTCGGTCATAGCAGCTAACATCAAGTTACCTAAACTATGTCCCGCAAGCCCTGTACCGTTATTAAATCGATACTGCAACACATCGGTAAGTAACGGTTCTACATCCGCTAGTGCCATCAGCACGTTACGAATGTCACCGGGAGGTGGAATTTGCAATTCATTGCGAAGTCGTCCTGAGCTACCACCATCATCAGCTACCGTCACAATAGCAGTAATATCCAGTGGTTTATGTTTAAGACCTCGCAACATCACTGATAATCCCGTTCCTCCACCGATCACAACAATCTTTGGATGCACATCAATCTTATCTCTGATTTGTGTGTCCTCCTCTCGTTATGGCCTGTCGCGATCACTATCCCGATGACTTACACGAATACGCTCTGTTTCACTATTACTCAAAACATTGCCCAAATATTCCGCAATTGCTACAGATCGATGCTTTCCACCAGTACAGCCAATACCAATAACGACTTGACTCTTACCTTCTCTTTTATATAATGGCATTAAAAATTGCAACATATCAATAAGTTTAGCTAAAAATTGTTGCGTTTCTGGCCATTTCATCACATAATCATACACGTCTGGATGTTGCCCAGTGTTAGGACGTAAATGATCAATATAATGTGGATTTGGTAAAAAACGTACATCAAATATTAAATCGGCGTCAATAGGTGAGCCATATTTAAAGCCGAACGAAGTAACATGCACCGACAACGTACTTTGTTCCAAAGTAGAAAAACGAGAAATAATGTGCTCTTTTAATTGCGCAGGTTTTAACTTACTTGTATCGATCACAAATGATGCTGATCCAAGTAAATCTTCCAGCATTCTTCTCTCTTGTCGAATTCCTTCAAGCGGCATGCCATCTTGCGCAAGCGGATGTCTTCTTCTACTTTCTTTGTAACGTTGTACTAGCACTTGATCCGTTGCATCTAAAAATACAATTTCACAGCTTATCGTAGTATGTTCCTTCATATATCCTAATGATTCTGATAATGCAGTAAAAAATTCACGACTACGCAAATCAATTACTAATGCTACCTTACCAATCTTTCCATTAGACTGTTCAATTAATTCGGCAAATTTAGGAATAAGTACAGGTGGTAAATTATCCACGCAGAAAAATCCCAAATCCTCTAGACTCTGAACAGCAATCGTTTTCCCTGCTCCGGACATTCCCGTAATAATTACAAGCTTAGCCATTGCTGCTGTCGATTCCACAGTACACACCTACTATCCTCTTAGAATAAGCCCAGCTGCTCCAACAACACCCGCATTGTTGCCTAACACTGCAGGTACGATGCTTACGCCTTCTTTTGCTTGATCAAGCGCATATTTTTCATATACTTCTCTTATCTGATCGAATAAGAAATCTCCTGCTTTAGAAACTCCACCACCAATAATAAATGCTTGTGGATTTAATATTATTGACATCATAGCCATAGATTTACCCAAATAATAAGCAGCTCTACTTACTATTCTTGCCGCTACTTCATCGCCAGCTTTCGCTGCATCAAACACATCTTTAGCTTCAATATCTACTACTTGCACTAAGCTTGTACGCTCCCCACGTTCTACAGCATCTTTCGCCATGCGAATAATACCCGTTGCTGAAGATACGGATTCTAGACAGCCCATTTTTCCACAACCACACTGTATCGCTTCTAAATCTGGAACAATCGCGATATGACCTAATTCTCCAGCCATACCATTGTATCCTTCTACAATTTTGCCATCTATTATAATACCTCCGCCAACGCCTGTACCAAGTGTATAACAAACACAATGATCGACTCCACGACCTGCACCAGCCCAAGCTTCTCCCAGTGCAGCCACGTTAGCATCGTTATTAATTTTAATAACCTTCTGTAACTCTTGCTCCAAAAATTGCTTCAAATTAGTATCAACAATATTCAAATTAGCGGAATACTTTACAATACCATTAGCGATATCTAGAAAGCCTGCAATTCCAATACCAACCCCAGCAACTTTTTCCCAGTCCAAATTCGCTTCACTAACTACAAGTCGTGAATAGTTTGCAATATTTTGCAGGATAGTGTCCGTTCCTTTACTCGTATCCGTCGGACCTTCATATGTGTGTAACAAGTGCCCCTCTTCATCACAAACTCCAACTTTAATCGAAGTACCTCCGACGTCTACTCCAACGTAAATATTTTCAGACATTACTTATCCACCTCATCTATATAGTTAAAGTTCTCTGTTCCAACTATAAACTTTGCATTACCTTCGGTCAAGATAGTTGCATGAATGAAGGAAAGCCATACCATCCATTTGGAACTGGCAGGTATAGCTTTCTTTATTTGCATGACTACTTAACAGTTTTATTATTAACTTTCCAAAAATCTTTCGCAGTCTAATGCTGCCATACATCCGCTACCAGCTGCCGTTATAGCTTGTCGATATTTGTTATCTTGTACGTCACCACAAGCAAATACCCCTGGTACATTAGTAAGCGACGTTCCTGGCTGTACTTGAATATAGCCTATTTCGTCTGTTTCGATTTGATTAGCTAAAAACTTCGTATTTGGTGTATGTCCGATCGACACGAATACGCCATCTGTTTCAATGATTTCCTCTTCACCAGTAGCATTGTTAAGCACTTTAAAGCCCGTAACTCCTAGCGGTCCAGAAACAACTTCAAGCGGTGTTCGATTTAAGCTCCAACTAATTTTATCATTAGCTCGTGCACGATCTTGCATAATCTTCGAGGCACGTAATTCATCACGACGATGAATAATCTCTACATTAGAAGCAAATTTAGTTAAGAAATTTGCTTCTTCCATAGCAGAGTCTCCACCACCAACAACAACAAGTTTTTTATCACGGAAGAAAAATCCATCACATGTCGCACATGTACTAACACCTTTACCTACATTATCTTTTTCACCAGGAATACCTAGATACTTTGCAGTAGCGCCTGTCGAAATAATCAATGTTTCACCAACTACTTCACCTTTGCCCTCCACTTGAATTTTGAATGGGCGTGCAGAAAGATCGGCACTATTGACCCAACCAGTCATAAACGTAGCTCCAAAGCGCTCTGCTTGTTTTCGCATGCTCGCCATTAGCTCTGGTCCAAGAATACCTTCAGGAAAACCAGGGAAGTTTTCTACATCAGTAGTCGTTGTCAACTGCCCTCCTGGTTCAGGTCCTTCAATAACAAGAGGATTCATATTCGCGCGTGCTAAGTAAATTGCTGCAGTTAATCCAGCTGGACCAGTTCCAATAATAATTGATTTGTACATCATTTTCACCTCGTGTATAATATCGTCTTTTATTTAAAAGATTACTCTTTTTGCTCCGACTCATTAGGCTGAAGAACAGCATTTAGAGAAATCATCTTCTCTTTTATATTGCATGTCGCATCGATTAATCTGACATGACGGCTTACTGTCGATATGGAGACATCGTATTTTTGAGCTACTTCATAATAAGAAATAGTTCGTCGATGCATTTTTGCAGTTAAATATTCGAGCGCCGCCGACCAACTCGCTGGTTTACTTATTTTAGGCGTATTAGGGTATAGTTTCGACAGAAAGTCGCCCCATAGTGTCATCATATCGTATTGTTGAATCAGATCATATTGTTGATCCATCTTCTGACGTGCTAGATTCATTACTTCTTCCCAACTATTTTCCCAAATGGGCAACGACATCGGTAAACGGTTAGCACCTACTACAATCTCTTTCCCACCGAGCATTGCACTAATGGGTTCTTGCACGCCAATACTGCGTAAAACAAATATAGCCATTTTTTTCAAATAATCGAATTCTTCTGCTTCTTTAACAAAGGAACGAAGCACAAGCTCGACTTCACTATCCGCGATCATCCCTAACGCTTGTATTACTTGTAGCTTAGTGTTCGTATCGCCATGGCGCAGTGCCCAAAAAAACGAAGAACGAACAAGTGGATCATTTTTAACATAATCCGGCATACCGCTTGGGGAATGCTCCCACTCAGCGAATTGCTGCTCAAAAGGAAGATGGTAATGGTAGTTTAATGAAGTAGTAATTTGCTCCGATTGCTTCAATTCCATTTGTGACAAAAAGTAATGAGGAATATCAGAGACAGGATCGATCTTTATTACTTGCTTCCATAAGCGCTTAGCTTCTTCGTATCGCTCCATATTACAAGCTGCAACAGCAGCATAATGATATAAACTTGGATCAATCATTGCTTGTTGTGAACGAATAATTCGCGTAAAGTGGCGGTAGGCATACTCATGTTCACCAAGTATTCCCATCGTCGTCGCAAGTTTGAACAAATGATCTTCCTCAAATGGGGCTAATTTTCTCAGCAATAAAATCATTTCATATAACTGCTCTTCATCTTCTTCATGCTTATAGAAAATAGCCAAATTGCATAGTGCATGCAAATTACCATTATCTTTTTCTAGGACACTATACGCTGCCTCCAATGCTTGCTGGAACTTTCCCATATAGTAATAAGCTAATGCCAAATTGTTATGCGCAGCTAAAAAATCAGGTTGTTCTGCTACAATTTGTTCCAACATTTGCACCGCTTCATGAAACTTTCCATCTTCCAATAACTCTCTTGCCAAATCATGTTCCACTACCCCTGCTCGAGCTTTGATGCTTGTAAGTTTCGTAGGGCGATCTAGCTCATATTGCAAATACTCTAGCATTTCTTCTGCATCTTCCAAGTAGACACCATCTGCATCTTCTTGCAAGTAGGCAACTAGAGCATGTTCTGCTTCTATATACATTTCCAAATTGGCATAATTATTAGCTTTATAAAATAAACATTCCGTCATCGATGGGTCAATTGTATCTATAATCAAATCTAATACTTGATTAGACTCTGCATAGTTTCCCAGTTCGGATAAAACTCCTGCTAGATTGCATTGATTAACTGGATTTTTAGGTTCATATTCCACAGCTAATCGAAAATATTTAAGTGCTTTATCATAATGGTTTCGATCCAGCGAGCGAACGGCCCTTTCAAAAAAAAACGTAGCATCCCACTTTACCGCTATAATATTCGTTTGATTACTGAGTGCAATATGTTTTTTTCCTGCCAAACAAAAGGCACCTCCCTCATTCCGCCTGTTACAATTATACCATAGCCATAACAATACTGATACTAACCAAGTACATAGAAACAAAAGCGGGCAGCTGCCGCTACCCGCTATTCTTACTATTCAGCTTATATCTTTATTTTTCGTTATACTCCTCTGTTTTTGAACAGAGTGCTGATTGATCCGCCATCAAGTATAATCTTTGTAGCTTCTGCTAACAGCGGTGCTACAGATAAAATTTTGAATCTGGTAGAGACTTCACTTGGAAGCATAATTGTATCCGTTACAATTACTTCTTTAATATTCGGATGATCTAATCGTTCAAGCGCAGCATTAGAGAAAACCGCATGTGTTGCACATACGTAAACATCTTTTGCGCCTCGATCTTTCAAACCTTGTACAACGTTCATGATCGTTGATCCCGTATCGATCATATCTTCAATAATGATTGGTGTTTGACCTTCCACGTCACCTATAACATGAGTAATAGAAGACTCGTTGTGTGCAGGTCGCTTTTTAATCATAATTGCAAAAGATGTATCCAAATAATTAGCTAGCTTTTCTGCTGTAGAAGCACGACCAGCATCGGGAGACACCACAACCGGATTAACGATATTTTTAGCTTTTAGATAATCACTAATTAAATCTAATGCAGTGAGATGGTCAACCGGAATGTTGAAGAAGCCTTGAATAGCCGGCGCGTGTAAATCAATCGTCATTACACGACTTGCTCCGACTGTCGTAAGAACATCAGCAAGCATTTTTGCAGAAATCGGCTCACGTGGAGCAGCTTTTCGCTCTTGGCGTGCATATCCATAATATGGAATGATGACATTGACAGTTCTAGCAGACGCTCGCTTCGCTGCATCGATCATAACTAAAAGTTCAACAAAATGTTCGTTAATCGGATGGGAAAAAGATTGCACAAGAAACACATCGCAATTTCGGATAGTCTCCTCATAGTGAACATAAATTTCCCCGCATTTGAATCGCGATAATTTAATAGCTCCTAATGGAATCCCTAGTTCATCACTTATCTTCTGTGCTACTGCGGGATTGGACGATCCTGAAAATATACGCACCTTGTCGCTTAACATGATACCCTCCTGAGCATTTCAACCAAATAATTTCAAGCTACTTGTCTTATTATACATTGAATTTACGAATAATCAAAAAACATTTTTTATCTTTTTCGACAATCAGATGAAATTTTAACATCTCCTGAATTATCGCATCTTATTAGTCGTTGGTTTACCATAACGATTTTCCAATTCTGTCATCAATGCATCAAGCGAAAGTCCTTGTTGTCTAAGCAATACCATCAAATGAAAAATCAAATCACTTGATTCACTTCGCAGCTCGTCTTGATCGTTATTTTTGGCTGCAATAATTACTTCTGCTGCTTCTTCGCCCACTTTTTTCAATATTTTGTCGAGCCCTTTGTCGAATAAGTAAGAAGTATAGGACCCTTCCGTTCTCTCTGCGTCACGAGTAGCAATAACTTCCTCTACTTTAGCCAGCATCGCAAAACGATCCGCTTTCGAGCTGCTCGGATGAGCATCAGCATTTATTTCGATGGGGTTAGTAAAGCAAGTATAACTGCCTGTATGACAAGCTGGACCTACTTGTTCTACCAGTAACAACAAAGTATCTCCATCACAATCATAGCTTAACGATTTCACTTGTTGCGTGTGACCACTGGTCGCTCCTTTATTCCACAATTCACTACGCGATCTGCTCCAATACCAGCTACTTCCCGTATCGATTGTTTTTTGTAGCGACTCTCGGTTCATATAAGCAAGCATCAGCACCGCTTTACTTTGGAAATCTTGTACAACAACGGGAACTAAGCCGGCAGCGTCCCATTTAATCTGTTCAAACATAATATCCATCAGCGTACCTCTATTCCTTTCTGTTGCAAGTCAGCCTTTACTTCAGCAATAGTAATTTCCTTATAGTGAAATATCGATGCCGCAAGCCCAGCAGAAGCGTTGCTCTCTGTAAACACGCGATGAAAGTCTTCCACTTTTCCCGCTCCACCTGAAGCAATAACTGGAATATTCACTGCATCCGCAATTGCTTTTGTTAATGTAATATCAAAACCATCTTTTGTACCATCAGCATCCATACTCGTAACGAGTAGTTCACCCGCTCCGAGCTTTTCTGCCTCTTGCGCCCACTTCACAGCAGATAAACCAGTACCTTTTTTACCACCATGGGTAAAAACTTCATAGTCTTGCATTTCTTCGTTATACTTCGCATCGATAGCGACAACAATACACTGCGAACCAAATTTGCGCGCTCCTTCTTCAATCAAAGAAGGGTTACGAATTGCTGCAGAGTTAATACCTACTTTGTCTGCTCCTGCACGCAACAAACGCATCATATCATCTGTCGATGCAATTCCTCCGCCTACAGTAAAAGGAATATTCACTTCACTTGCCGTTCTTTTCACCATATCTATCGTTGTTTCGCGTCCTTCATTTGTTGCCGTTATATCCAAAAATACCAATTCATCAGCACCTTCACGATCGTACAGAGCTGCTAGCTCTACAGGATCTCCAGCGTCTTTTAAATTAACAAAGTTAACCCCTTTTACTACTCGACCGTTGAATACATCCAAACATGGAATGATGCGTTTAGTTAACATTGCGTCCTCTCCTTTGCGTCAACATCAGTTCGTTAAACTTAAAAAATTTTGCAATAATCGTAATCCAAACAAACCGCTTTTTTCTGGATGAAATTGCATACCGTATATGTTTTCTTTACCTACAATTGCAGTAACTGCCCCATAATAATCCGTTTGTGCTAACAAAAGCTCCGGATGAGACAGTTTAACATGGTAGGAGTGGACAAAATAAACATAATCCATAGCAAGGTTAGCAAATAGCGGAGACTCTGGCTGTACGATCTGTAGCTTGTTCCACCCCATATGCGGAATTTTCATCTCTCGATGATCCTTATTAGAAAATCGTACCACTTGTCCTGGCAATAACGATAATCCTTCATGCAGACCATGCTCCATACTTGTCTCAAACAACAACTGCATACCTAAGCATATACCTAGCACTGGTTTGCCTGATGCAGCATACTTCCGAATTGTTTGATCAAGCCCACTACTTGTTAAATTGCTCATCGCATCGCCAAACGCACCTACACCGGGAATAATTAGTCCACGAGCAGCAGCGATAACATCGGCATCGCTTGTAATGACTGTTGTAAACCCAAGTCGTGCTGCTGCTTGATGTACACTTTGCAAATTACCCATGCCATAGTCAACTATGGCAATCATATTACAGTAGTCCTTTCGTAGAAGGAACACCTTGTACTCTTGGATCAATCGTAGTCGCTTCATCTAGTGCTCGACCAAGCGCTTTGAAAATAGCTTCGACCATATGGTGCGTGTTTTGCCCATAATGAACGATGACATGAAGTGTAATCCGAGCTTCAAGTGCAAACTTCCATAAAAATTCATGAACTAACTCTGTTGTAAAACTACCTACATGTGCAGATGGAAACTCTGCTTGGAAATGTAGATGTGGGCGATTACTGACATCGATAATGACTTGTGCCAATGCTTCGTCCATCGGAACAAATACAGAAGCATAACGTTTAATTCCAGCTTTGTTACCTAATGCTTCACGCAATGTTTGCCCCAAACAAATACCAATATCTTCTGTCGTATGGTGATCATCGATATCAACATCTCCAATCGCACGTACCGCCAAGTCGAATTGACCGTGTTTTGCAAATAGGTCCAGCATATGATTGAGAAATGGTACATCGGTTTCTAGTTCTGTTTTGCCCGTGCCATCTACTTGAAATGACAATTTAATATCTGTTTCACTCGTTGTTCGCTCTACTGCTGCTTTTCTTACTTGAATGTCTGTCATCGCTTGTTATTCCTCACTTTATATCATATTTATCTTTTACGAAAGTTGCATACTACGTGAAGCTTGTTATTGCTCATTTTCTAATCGGACGGCAATTGCTCTCGCATGCCCTTCCAATCCTTCGTGTCGAGCAAGCGTCATTATTTTGTGACCATTGTCCATAAGCGCTTGTTTACTATAATAAATCATACTCGATTTTTTCATAAAATCGTCCACATTAACAGGAGAAGCAAATCTTGCCGTTCCATTCGTCGGAATAATATGGTTCGGCCCTGCAAAGTAATCACCAACCGGCTCTGAACTATAGTCTCCTAAAAATATTGCTCCCGCATTCTCGATCTTACCTAATATGCTCATAGGATCATTTGTCATAATCTCCAAATGCTCTGGTGCTAAATCGTTAACTACACGGATGCCGTCCTCCAAACTATCAACCAGTAATACTGCTCCATACTGATCAATAGAACGTCGGGCAATCGCTTCCCGTGGTAATACTGCCAATTGTTTTTCCACTTCTGCTGCTACTTGGTGAGCAAGCTGCTCGGAAGTAGTCACCATAATCGCTGCTGCCATTTCATCATGTTCTGCTTGTGATAGTAAATCTGCTGCTACATATACAGCATTTGCTGTTTTATCTGCAAGCACTACTATTTCGCTAGGACCAGCCATACTATCAATATCTACGACTCCAAATACTTCTTTTTTCGCAAGTGCTACATAAATGTTACCCGGTCCACATATTTTGTCGACCGGTTTTATCGACTCTGTACCGTAAGCAAGAGCAGCAACTGCTTGCGCTCCACCAATTTGATAAATTTCGGTAACCCCTACTTCTGCTGCCGTTACTAAAATATACGGATCTACACCGGGCTGACCATTCGTTGCTGGAGGGGTAACCATTACAATTTCTGGAACTTCTGCTACTTGCGCAGGTATTACATTCATAAGTACGCTTGATGGATAAGCTGCTTTACCACCTGGCACGTACAATCCTACACGCTTTAACGGACGCATAATTTGCCCTAATATTGTACCATTCGATTCCATGTCCATCCAAGAATTTCGTTTCTGTTTTTCATGAAACAACCGAATGTTCTGAGCAGCTTCCCGAATCGCTGTCAAAAACTGCTCATCAACTTGTTCATATGCTGCTGCAATCGTTTTTTCATCTACTCGCAATTGTTGAGGGGTAAGCTCCGTACCGTCAAGCTGTTTCGTATAATCTAATAACGCCGCGTCTCCTCTAGCTTTGACATCCGCTACAATTTGAACGACCGCTTCATTCTGTTGCTTATTTCCGTACTCTACTTCTCGTTTAATGCCAAATTGCTCCGCACGCATTACTCGCATCTTTACTTTCCTCCTTGTCATTGAGACTAAGCTAAGTTGATCGCCATGCTTTTATTATGCTAAGCTTGGTTATCCCTTGGCAATGATAGTCGCTTGTAATTGATCACATATTTGTTGAATACGTTCATTTTTCATCTGATAACTGACTCTATTAGCAATCAGACGGCTCGTAATGCCAAAAATCGTCTCATGCTCCACTAGCCCGTTCTCTTGCAATGTCCGACCTGTCTCCACCATATCGACAATCCGATCAGCAAGACCGATTAAAGGTGCTAATTCAATAGAACCATTTAATTTTATAACTTCTACTTGCTGCCCTTGCTCACGAAAATAAGCAGAAGCTACATTCGGATATTTCGTTGCTACTTTTGGATAAAAGGTTGGCTCCCAATCCGGCAAACCAATGACTGACATCCGACAAGCAGCTATTTTTAAATCTAACAGTTCATAGACATCACGATTTTCTTCCATTAATACATCTTTTCCTACGATCCCTATATCCGCCACACCGTACTCCACATACGTTGGCACATCGACAGGCTTAGCCATAATAAACTCCATACCCGCTTCTGGAAGTTCAATAATTAATTTTCGGGAATCATCCAAATCGTCTTGTATAGGAATACCTGCTTCACGAAATAGACGTGATGCTTGTTTGTATATTCGGCCTTTCGGCATGGCAACTTTCAGCAGTTCTGTATTTACTTTACTCATTATTTTTCCTCCTACTTCTCTTCACCATCATACAAATGTATTTCTATAAAAGATTGTCCCTTATAAACTTTGCTTGCATCTTGCACTGACAAACTAGCTGGAATCTGAGCAAGATACTCTGTAATCACTACTTTGCCTTGCAAACGCATCTGTTGCGCAGCAGCGATCGCTTTACTACGTCCCGCATCCGTATATACAATCAAATGACGTAAAGACGCTCCATCTTCTTCTGGCTGCAATAGCTCCACTAGTCTCGTTGTTTTAAGTGCAAAGCCGGTCGCTGCTGCTGGTCTGCCAAACTGTGCGAGCAAGTTATCATATCTACCTCCGCTAACGACGGGGAAGCCAAGATCGGCAGCATAGCCTTCAAAAATCATACCTGTATAATAAGTGAAATCACCGATCATCGTTAAATCAATCATCACATGCTCCGCTACCCCATAATCTTGTAGCGCATCCCACAGATCACTCAAATGCGAAATAGCTTTATGTGCTGTTTCGTCTTTGTTCATCTGCATCGCTTTGGCACAGATTTCTTTGCCTCCACGTAGCAGCAACATACCTTCCAGTTCGTTTTTCAACGCTACATCAAGCTGTAACTGTTGCAACTGCTGACGATAACCTACATAATCCCGATCGAGTAGTTTACTTTTTAACGTTTCTTGCATCAATGGATCATCTGCTAATATAGCTGCAAACAAACTATTCATAAATCCAACGTGCCCTATCGCAATTTTAAACCGATCGATACCAATCGCTTTTAATGTCGCAATAGCTAGTGCGACTACTTCCGCATCTGCTTCAGCCGAAGAATCTCCGATTAACTCTACCCCTGTTTGGAAAAACTCTGCTTCCCGCCCAGCTTCTTCTTCAATGGAACGAAAAACATTCGCATGATAAGAAAGCCGAATTGGAAATTGTCTATCTTGCAATAAAGAAGATACGACACGTGCTATTGGACCTGTCATATCTGATCGTAGCACCATCGTTGTTCCACGATTATTAAGTAATTTAAACAGCTTCTGATCCGAAGTAGAACTTGCCATTCCTACTGTGTCATAGTATTCCATCGAAGGGGTTACTATTTGTTCATATCCCCAATTTGCCATACATGACAATACAGTCTGCTCAATATAACGCAATTTGCGAACAGCACCTGGCAAATAATCTGTCAGACCATGTGGCTTTTCAAACATTTTTGGTTTACTCATCTATGTCACCCGCTATTGTTTTAGTGTATTAAAGCATTAACTTGTTATCTTGCTAATAAAATAAAGACATCGTTATATTATCATATTTTTGTCATTTTCGTCAAACTAACTTCACAGATATAAGGAAACGTTTTGCATGTGAGTCTCCTCCCCACGCAAAACGTTTCTTTTTCTTTCATATGCTATTGCTCTGTATGCGATATAATTTGCATAGGATTACCACCAACAAAAGCGCCGGGTGGAACATCTCGATGCACAAGTGTTGCCGCCGATATTATCGCTCCGTCACCAATAGTGACACCAGGCAATATCGTGCTGTTAGCACCGATCATTACATTTGATCCAATCATCACCTTGCCGATACGATATTCCCGAATCAAGTACTCGTGGGTCAATATCGTTGTATTGTACCCTATAATAGAATTATCTCCGACAGAAATCCGTTGTGGAAAGAATACATCAACCATCACCATAAGTGCAAATGCCGTTTGTTTACCAACTTTCATTCGCAGCATATGTCGGTATATCCAATTTTTCAAGGGTAGAATAGGACAGTAACGAGACAACTGAATCCAAATAAAATTCCATACTACTCTAATTGGACTAACGGTAGAATATAACTGCCACAGCGAATTAGCACCTTCTACAGCATAACGATCCACTTTACGCTTCAGAGATTAGTCACTCCAATCCTACAATCGCGTACAACTGACGCATATGATCTATCATATAATTTGCACCACTTTGTTCCAGTAGCGATTTACCTTTTAACGACCAACTAACGCCGACTGCTTGTACACCTGCTCGTCTGGCAGAAATTATATCTACAGCACTGTCACCCACCATTATAGCCGATTGTGGCGTAGCTTTGAGCAATTGTAATGCTTGTACAACAGGCTCCGCATCTGGTTTTACTTTCTCTACATCATCGCTTGTAACAACAGCATCAACTAAATCAGCTATACCGGTATATTCTAGCCCACGTATCGTTGTTAATCGAGCCTTCGTCGTCACGATACCAATCTGCACCTGATGTTTACGTAGTTGCTGTATTACTTCCTTCACATCTGGAAATAACCTCACATATTGATCATGCCGTTCACTGCTAATTTTTCGATATGCCGCAACCAAATCATCCACATCATGGCGACCGCTTAATTTGCGCAATTGATCGACTAACGATTCACCCATGTAAGGAATAATATGATCCCGTGTTAATGGTTCCGGAGTATTGTTCTCCAACACTTGCAAAAAGGACATAATAATCAATTCATTCGTATCTAGTATTGTACCGTCTAAATCAAATAACACTGTTTTAATCATTGTACTTGCCTTTCTCCACGCTCATTTTCATTCTAGTTGGTTTTTACTTTATTTTTTATCGGACAGCGGAACATTTCTTTCTGGTTTACTTGTTACAATCGGATCTAAATAACGTGTATTAGCAAACCCTTTGACACGTCTCACGACTACAAATATAATTGCACCAACAATCAATAGCAATGCTACTACTTGTGATATTCGGATATTGCCGTAAGCTGGATCAAGATAGCCCTGTGTAAACATCAACGTCATCGGTGACCAAAGCGCATCCATAATTGACACTAACCATTTTGGTCCCATAAAAGCTAAACTGTCTGTGCGCAATGCTTCTATAAAGAATCGACCAATAGAGTACCATATAAAGTAAGTAGCCATTAACTCACCAGTTCGCAAAAAGGATCTACGACGAAGCACAAGTAATATAACAATTCCAACTAAACTCCAAACTGATTCATATAGAAACGCTGGATGACGGAATGCCCCTTCAGGAAAGGCAGAGTCAATAATAAACATTTGATCGACAATAAACGAAGGTAAATGTAGCGTATTGGATAGAAACGCCTCTGTTGTCGGTCCACCAAACGCTTCTTGGTTCATAAAGTTACCCCAACGACCAATCATCTGACCTGCAAGTAAGCCAGGCACACAAATATCTACAATACGTAGAAAGCTATATCCCTTATAACGAGAGTAGATCATGCCACAAATAAACGCACCAATGATCGCGCCGTATATGGCTATGCCACCTTCCCATATTTTAAATACGTCCCAAAAATTATGTTTATAATCATCCCACTTAAAAGCAACGTAATAGATACGAGCTGCAATAATAGCCGAAGGTGCGCCAAATAACAACAGATCCATAAAGAATTCCGACGCCATACCGAATCTTTTACCTTCTTGAATGGCTATTAATAAACCTACAAGAGCTGCAAAGCCTAATATAATCCCGTACCATTGAACGGTTAATGAACCTATTTGAAATGCGGTTGAATCAATTGCCAGTGTATACATTGTGATGATCTACTCCTTTATTGTTTTAATCATAATCATCGATATCGTCTGCAATTGTTTCTGTCAACTTGTTAGTAAACTGTAATGCCGCATTAAAGCCCATCCGCTTCAATCGGAAATTCATTGCACCGACTTCAATAATAACAGCCAAATTTCGACCAGGACGGACTGGTACAGTAACCAATGGTACATCAGTATCAATAATTTTTGTTTTTACTTCATCCAACCCTAAACGATCATACTGCTTTTCTTGCTGCCAAATTTCTAATTTAATTACTAAACCAATCCTTTTTTGAGTACGAACTGCTCCCGCCCCAAATAATGTCATTACATTGATAATACCTAAACCACGTATTTCTAACAAGTGACGAATTAACTCCGGTGCTGTACCATGTAAATGACTATCTGCTGTTTGTCTAATCTCAACAGCATCATCTGCCACTAACCGATGTCCACGTTTTACTAATTCTAATGCAGTTTCACTTTTACCAATGCCACTACCACCAGTAATTAATATACCAACCCCGTACACATCAACAAGTACGCCATGAATCGTAGTTGTCGGTGCAAGTTTATGCTCCAAGAATCCGGTAATTCTACTAATCAATATCGTAGTCGAAATCGGGCTGCGCAATACAGGTGTTCCTGTTCGATTCGCTTGATCCAACAATTGTTCAGGAGCCTCTAACTCTCTAGTCAATATAATACACGGAGTATCATCCTGACATAAGTGCTTCATTCGATCTTCTCGTTCTGCTGCATTTAACGTATTTAGAAAAGAAATTTCTGTACGACCAAGTAGTTGTACTCGCTCACTAGGATGATAATGAAAATAACCTGCCATCTCTAGCCCAGGTCGATACAAGTCATCTACTGTAATTACTCTTTTCAGACCAACTTCGCCAGCTAATACTTCCATTTCGAAATGTTTGGCCAATTCTGCAACCTTCACTTGTTTTTTCGCCACTGCTTCGGCCCCTTTCACTTTCTTACTGTTACCATTATTGGATGTTCTAAATATCCATTCCTTTCATCGTAAATGAAAATAGCTTCGAACGCAATCTTTGCACAAAAAAAACGATAACGAAGGACGTATCCTTCATTATCGTTTTTATATATTAGTAATTATTCTACTTCAAAAATATTCAATTCTGATTCTGTATCAAACAAGTGTGATTTGTTCATATCGATAGCTAGTTTTACATTTGAGCCATCACGGATTGCAGAACGTCCGTCTACACGTGCGATTACAGTATCATTACCAATACCGTTCAAGTATAGATACATCTCATGTCCCAAGTTTTCTGCAACGTCTACGTTAGCAGTAACAATCGTGTTAGGAGATGCTTCCAAAAATACTGGCTCTTCGTGCAAGTCTTCTGGGCGAATACCTAGAATAACTTCTTTGCCAATATAACCTTTAGAACGAAGCGTTGCAGCACGTCCTTCAGGAACAACGATATCAACACTTGTAGTTTTGAAGGAAACAGTTCCTCCTTGCTCGCTTAGTGTCCCTCTAATAAAGTTCATAGATGGAGCACCGATAAAGCCTGCAACAAACATATTTACTGGATGATTATACAGCTCTTCTGGAGAAGCTGTTTGTTGAATGAAACCGTCTTTCATAACTACGATACGGTCACCCATCGTCATTGCTTCTATCTGATCATGCGTAACATAAATAGTTGTTGTCTCTAGACGTTTTGTAAGTTTACTGATTTCAGCACGCATCTGACCACGAAGTTTAGCATCAAGGTTAGATAGCGGCTCATCCATCAAGAACACTTGTGGCTCACGAACGATCGCACGTCCTAGAGCAACACGCTGACGTTGACCACCAGACAATGCTTTAGGTTTACGATCAAGCAAATGTTCAATATCAAGAATTTTTGCAGCTTCACGAACACGTTTGTCGATATCTGCTTTTTTAAATTTACGAAGTTTTAGACCAAAGGCCATATTTTGATAAACGTTCATATGTGGATACAAAGCATAGGATTGGAAAACCATCGCAATATCACGATCTTTAGGAGCTACATCATTTACAAGTCGGTCACCGATGAATAGCTTACCTTCACTAATTTCTTCCAGACCTGCTATCATACGAAGAGTTGTAGATTTACCGCAACCGGATGGACCTACCAAAACCAAAAACTCTTTATCCTTAATATCTAGATTAACATCTGTTACTGACGCTGTCTCTGCACCTGGATATTTCTTGTAAATTCCTTCTAAACGTACGCCTGCCATGTTTTTTCCCCCTACTTGGAATTTCGTTATGTTTATATCTTATCCCAATATCGGGCTGTTGACTATGCACAAACGTTACAAAAAATTTAATTCCTTTTCGTAACTTTGTACAAAAGTAATATAATCTTGACCAATACCGCGTCACGAAATAACCGAACGTCCAGTCCTGTTTCTTGTTTTAGCTTATCCAGTCTATATAATAACGTATTTCTATGTATATATAGTCGTTTTGCGGTTTCACTTACATTACAATCTAAAGAAAAAAACGTTTCGAGTGTTGCCAACATTTCGGATTCCACGAATAAATCCGCTTTCTTTAGTGATTGTTCCAAATATTTCACACGATGAGATTCCGGTATTGCATTGATTATTCTTTCTAATTGTAACATCCATGGTAAGTGTATAGTTGTTCCAATATGAAATTTTCTGCCCAAATTAATAGTTTCTCGGAGTAATTGTACTGTTTCTACCATACTGTTAGCAGGTGATACTGGATGAGCAACAGCTAAGTGACAATCCCCTAACCATTCACTAGCGAGCATTTCGTTCAGTCCAAGAGCCATAGAAGCAAGTGCCTCTTCTGCCGATTCTTCTTCTTGCATATCGAGCACATCATCTTCATCACGAAACAAAGATACTGGTCCCCAAATTAACCATTCTTCGCTTCTTAGTGGTATTAATAAAACTTCGTCCGCCAAAAAAGAACGCAATAGTTTTTCCAACTCACTATATTTCACTTGCTCCATATTTAAATGTTCTGTCACTAATAAGAAGGGAATCATTTCCGTATACATTCTACTACCGACTACTAAATGATCTGGTAAAAAATGAGCTGGCTCAGCAGCTTGTAATTGGTCATTCAACCACTCTGCAATTTTCAGTGCTCCTCGCTCTTTCTCAGATATAGCTGGACTCGGATCTATCATATCTCCCATGACCACATTTTGTTTAATTAATAACCCGATTAAGTTTCTTTCTGTAGCTTTTTCGATATAAGGAAGTTCAGCTAATATAACTTGATTTTCATCTATAAATAGTATGTATGATAGCACTTTAGAATTAATTAAATAATCGCCACTGTTGCCAAAACTACGCGAAGCTTCATTATCTAACGTATGCTTTTCTAAAAGTTCATTATCGATCATCATTTGCCAATTGCTTAACGTCATCTTGTTAATATTGATTTGGCAATTAAGTATATGTTGTAAAGTATGAACCCACTCTGGTTTGTTCATAATCGCTCTCCACTCTCCACTATCCGCTTATAGTTTATCAGTCCAGTATCTGTAATCGTATTACGTTTAAATTAACTACACTATAAATAGTGTAAACAATAATAGCGGCTCAAAGCAACTCATACTATCTATTATTGTAACAATCATCAAAAATTATTAAAACTAAACACAAAAAAACCGCGACAATTTGTCTCGGTTATCATTCATTTACAATCGATTTTAATATTACTACCAGTTAAAAACTGGTGAGCCATGAAGGACTCGAACCTTCGACTCCCTGATTAAAAGTCAGGTGCTCTACCAACTGAGCTAATGGCTCATACAATGGTGGAGGATGATGGATTCGAACCACCGAACCGTTAGGAAGAGATTTACAGTCTCCCGCGTTTGGCCACTTCGCTAATCCTCCGTAATTTTCCGCAAAGCAGAAAATGGTGGCTCGAGACGGAATCGAACCGCCGACACGAGGATTTTCAGTCCTCTGCTCTACCGACTGAGCTATCGAGCCAAACATAAAAAAATAAAAAATGGCGGAGCTGACGGGATTCGAACCCGCGGTCTCCTGCGTGACAGGCAGGCATGTTAGGCCTCTACACCACAGCTCCACACTAATGATGAAAGTTAGATGGTGGAGGCTAACGGGATCGAACCGCTGACCCTCTGCTTGTAAGGCAGATGCTCTCCCAGCTGAGCTAAGCCTCCATCTAACACTATATTGGTAGCGGCGAAGGGGATCGAACCCCCGACCTCACGGGTATGAACCGTACGCTCTAGCCAGCTGAGCTACACCGCCACACTATTATCATACCTTTATGTAAATAAAGGTTTATTCAGGTTTAGACATTACCAAGTGTCTAATCACAAATGTAATATAACAACAAAGCTTGTCCATTGTTATATAGATTTGCGCCCTGAAAACTGGATAGGAACATCGTCGCTTGTTACACATCGCTTGCTTCATTCGTTAGGATAAGCCCTCGACCGATTAGTATTCGTCAGCTCCGCACATTGCTGTGCTTCCACCCCGAACCTATCAACCTCGTCGTCTTCAAGGGGTCTTACTAATTGGGAAAATTCATCTTAAGGGGGGC
>NZ_JBHUMH010000057.1:0-111491 GCF_042684845.1 Paenibacillus yanchengensis
ATTGAGTCATGATGAATCCCTCCATTGAATGTCGTCTCGACAACTTCATTCTAAAGGAAATAATTCATCATGGCTCTTCTTATTTTCTTCCAGATGCATTTTACACAATTATATGGACTTTACTGCTTTCTATGACCTTTATACGATAAATCGTACAAAACTGGCAGTTCTAGCGGCTTTCTATGACCTTTCATATGATAAATCGTACAAAGCTGGCAGTTCTAGCGGCTTTCCATGACCGTTTATACGATAAATCGTACAAAGCTGGCAGTTCTAGCGGCTTCCATGACCGTTTATACGATAAATCGTACAAAACTTGCATTTCTAGGAGCTCTGTTGGGGCGTTCAGTAGAACCTTTCACTGACTGAACAGCCCTTTTTTAAATTAACTATGTTCAATTAATTCCAACCACTCATTGTATTCATGCTGCAATTTTTCATATTCTGTTTTTAATTTCTCATGCTCTAGTTCTAATTGTTTGAATTGTTGCTGTTGATGTTCATGCTCACTAGTCGATCCAGCAGCAACTTCCAATTGACTTAGAGCAATTCGTTCGCGCGCTGCTGTTATTTCTAACGTTTCCATTAGTTCTTGCTCACGCTGTTCATACTGCGCCAGTTGCTGCTCAAATTGTTTTCCTTGTTCTTTAGCTTGAGCTAGCCATTGTTCTCCTGCTTCTAACTGCTCCGACACGTTAGCAAATTTACGTTCTACATCATTTGCTCGTTCCGTACTCTCCTGCAATTGGTCTTGCAATTGATCCGCCCGTTGCTGTGCTTCTACTAACGATTTTGCCATCAAATCCATCTGTTGTTTCATTTGTTGTATTTCTTGTTCCAACTGCTCCACTTGTTGCAGTGCGACTAGTAGATCATCCTCATCCTTAGTAACTTTTAACTGGAGCTTTTCTATGCGTTGTTGATCCGTATTTCGCTGCTGCTTAAGTTGTTGTACCTGCTCTAACAATTTTGATTTTTCTTCCTCTAGCGCCACTCTATTCGTATGAAATTGTTCTTTTTCCTTTAGCGCCATTTTTTCTGATTGTTGCAAAATTGCTTCTAACTGCTGGCATTTATTTTCTAATTGTTTACTTTCTAACGTATATTGCTCAGTTAATGTCGCTTGTTGCGATTCCATTTCACCTATCAATTCCATCGCTTGATCGAATTCGAGTTGCAAAGCTTTCGAATTATTTTGCAGTTGCTGTACTTCGCGCTCTATCGTCTGTTGCTTTGCCCGTAGTTGCTGTATTTCCTGTTCCTTTGTTTCTTTGCTTAGTTGCAGTTGTTGCAATTGTTCTTTATATTGCTTATCTACCAATTGTTGTTGCTCGGCTTGTTCTTCGACCTGTAATTGCAAAAACTGCTTTTCTTCTGCCTCCGCAACTAAGTGAGTATTGCACAGTTCCAACTGTTCAGCTACTTGAGTAATCTTTTGTTCGTACTGCTGCTCACTCTCTGACCAGTTCTCGATTAATTGTTCTCGCTCGGCTATCCATGTTTGCTGGAGCTGCTGCTCTTGACGTTGCAACAATTGTTGCAGTCTTGCTTCATGCTCTCCTTCTAATCTAGCTATATTGCCAGCATGCGTAATTTGAAGTTCAGAAACAGTTTCTGATGCGTACTTCCGTTCCTTATCCAATTCCATATTACTATGATTTTTTTGTTGTTCTAATTGCTCTTCCAACTCCAAAAGACGTAACTCTAACAGCTCCACTGTTTCCTGATGTTGTTGTTGTAACGTTGCTGTGTTCGCTTCGTACTCTGCTTGTTGTATCGTCGCCTGCTCTTGTAGTGTCTGAAGCTCACCGTGCAATTCTGCCACTACTGACTCTCGTTCCGCTTTCAACATAATAGTCGATGTTTCATGTTGTTTGTGCAAACGTTGAATAGTTGCTTCAAATGTTTGTTTGCTTTCCTCTTCTTGCTGAAGGAACTCTACTTGTAACGCATCAATTTCTTTTTCTTGTTGCAACTGCATTTGTGCAGTATTCTCTTCTAATCGCTGTTCCCATATCCCTCTTTCGGATAACAACTCTGCTTGTAACGATTCTTTCATCGTTTCTAACTGTTTTATCGTATCCGCTAATTGTAACTCCAAGCTTTGTTTTTCTTGCAGTGCAACTTTATTCAATTCGTCCATTTGTTGATCATATTCTTTTTGCACTTGTTCTAACTTGTGCGTATAGCTTTGCTGATTTTGATGCAATTGTTTATTATACTGTTGTTGTTCTTGCTGCAACTTACTCGTATAATTTCCCTCTAATTGTTGTTGTAACAATTGTTGCTCATTTGCCGCTTGTTCTTTTAATTGAGCAAGTGTCGTTGTATATTGTTTCTCCTGCTGTTCCAATTGTTTTAGCACTTCATCTAGTCGCTGTTGTACACGCTCTAGATTAGGTTCTAATTCGGCTCGAATTTCCTTTTCTTTCTCTAGCAATTGCTCCGCCGACTTCGTCGTTACTTCTTGTAGCATTTGACGCAACTGACTCATTTCTTGTCGTTCATACTCTAACAATTGCGTTGCCTCTAGTAATTTTTCTTCTTCGCGATACAAACGAGCATTTTCTTTGCGAATGCGAAAAACTTCCTCCGTTACTTGAACAGCTGATAAAACAGCTAATTTATGCATATCAAGTGATGGAAAATTTTTTGCCAATTTTCTCATCGAATCATCGATGGAACTAGCAATTTGCTTCATGTAGTCACCATTCGTGTGACCTTTTAATTTATACTGCATGCCATATATATCAACGGTAACAACAATTTGATCCGATTCCATATCTAGTATTCCCTCCGTCAATTACAGTCATTGACTTTGATTGCATTTTTTTCTATATTATTTGGGTATGAATTACAAAATCAAAAAGCCGCATCAAAGTCCACTAGGATTATTTCGATACGGCTTTGCCTGTTTCCTGCTTATTTTCTTAATTGTGCAGCAAAAGTTTGCTCTAGCTGTTCCACTACATGTTGATGTCGCTCGGTAACTTCTTCATCTGTCAACGTTCGTTCGCTATGTCTGTAAATTAATGCCACTGCAACACTCTTTTTCCCTGCACCAAGCTTATCGCCAGTATACACATCAAATATACGAGCCGACTCTAACAATTCACCTGCTGCTGCTCTTGCTACAGCTAATAACTGTGCCGCTGCAATCGTCTCATCTACAACAAGCGCAATATCTCGTTCAATCGCTGGGTAACGTGGTAGAGGTATATACTCAATTTCAGCATCAGCTCTAGCATATAATGGTTCTAACGCTAATTCTACCACATACGTATCCGCCAAATCTGCCGCCAACTGCAAGGACGGATGCAATTGTCCCACATAACCGATAACTTGCTCGCTACCGTCTGCCAACTGCATATAAATGGCTGCCGTTCTACCTGGATGGAAGTTTTCTGGCTGCGCAGCAGCATATGTCATATACTCTGTTACACCAAGCACTTCAAATATCGTCTCCGTAATTCCTTTTGCATCATAAAAATCAACCGACTGAGCTTTCACATTCCATTGCTCCTGTTGCTTTTGACCAGTAATTAAGGCAGCAAATCGATGCTTTTCATTCGGCAGTTTTGTCAATTTCACTTCATTCGTATGATAGACACTTCCGATCTCAAAAAACGCCAACGAATCATTTTTACGATTACGGTTATGTGTTGCAATATCTATTAACTGTGCAGCCAAAGTCGTTCGAAGTACACTGCGCTCTTCACTCATCGGCATCGCTAATTTAATCGGCTCTACCGCTTCCGCTAGTTGAGGGAATAATGTTGCTTTATCCGGTGCAGTAAGAGAATAACCGATAACCTCGTACATACCAGCACTAGCTAAACGTCGACGCAACTCTCGACGAATCACTTGTTCTTTCGTCAACGCACCCGGTATAACTTCCCCATAAATTGGTGTTGTCGGAATAAGATCATAGCCATAAATTCGGGCAACTTCTTCAATCAAATCAACTTCTCGCGTTATGTCACCCCGTCGTGATGGGACAGTCACTTGGAATGTACCTTGATTAAGCTCACGATTGTGTTCATAGGAAAATCCTAAACGTGTAAATATAGCTGCTACTTGCTCGCCTACCAATGTTGTTCCCAAATAGCGGTTAATACGATCAACATCAAGCGCAATAACGGTATCCGCTTGCTCACTTACACGATCTTCCACTACGCCACTAGCAACTTCTCCACCCGTTAACTCTGCAATCAATGCAGCTGCACGATCTAACGCCGGCAATACATAATTACGATCCGATCCTTTTTCAAATCTAGCACTTGCTTCAGAACGTAGCCCCAACTGACGAGATGTTTTTCGAACGACATCTCCAGCAAACTTCGCAGATTCAAGTATAATACTCATCGTAGTATTTGTTACTTCTGAACTAGCTCCACCCATGACACCAGCTAAGCCAATCGCACCTTCGTCATCTGCGATAACGAGCATATGCGCTTCTAGCTTACGTTCTTGGTTGTCTAACGTCACTAGCTGTTCGCCTTGTTCAGCTAAACGTACTGTTATGTTTCCATTTGCTATTTTGGCTGCATCAAAAGCGTGCAACGGTTGTCCATACTCCAGCATAACAAAATTGGTCACGTCAACTACGTTATTAATCGGACGAATACCGGCTGCTAGTAGACGATTTTGCAACCATTGTGGCGATTGGGCAATTTGAATATTCGTAATATAACGAGCACTATAATGGGTACATTGCTCAGCAGCTGCTATTTTTACAGCGATGTGTTCTTTTGCCTGTACAGCACTTTCTTGAACATTCAGCTCTGGCAATTGCACTTGCTGCTCTGTTAAAGCTGCCACTTCATAAGCTACTCCAAGCATACTTAAACAATCGGAACGATTCGGAGTTAAATCTAATTCTAATACTTCGTCGTCCAAATCTAACCATTCTATAATAGGCGTACCAATATCAGCATGCTCCGGCAATACTAATATTCCTTCTTGCTGTTCCTTCGGTAACAATTTATCATTAATACCTAACTCTTTGGCAGAGCAAATCATTCCTTGTGATTCTACTCCACGCAATTTGGCACGTTTAATTTTAAAATCGCCAGGTAATTTTGCACCAACTACAGCAACAGGCACTTTTTGACCGGCTGCTACGTTAGCTGCTCCACATACAATTTGCAGTTTTTCTGCTTGTCCAACATCAACTTGACAAACATTTAATTTATCCGCATCTGGATGCTTTGCAATAGACTCGACGTAACCAATAACAACGCCAGTAATTCCTTTATTCAATTGCTCAATTATATCTATTTCAATACCACCGCTAGTCATCAATTCTGCTAACTTAGCAGCGGACATTTGATTAAGATTTACATATTGCCCTAACCAATTATAAGAAACTTTCATCGTTACTCTGTCCTCCCTTTACGATCACATTTTGGCAAACTGTTTCAAAAAGCGTAAATCATTCGTATAGAAATGGCGAATATCATCAATGCCATACTTTAAGAGTGCAATTCTTTCAATCCCCATACCAAAGGCAAAACCACTCACTTGCTTCGCATCGTAGCCACCCATTTCTAGTACACGAGGATGAACCATACCACAGCCCAAAATTTCAATCCAACCGGTATGCTTACACATTCTACATCCACTGCCATGACATTGCGCACAACTAACATCTACTTCAGCACTTGGCTCTGTAAATGGGAAGAAACTAGGACGCAAACGAATCTTCGTATCTGCGCCAAACATTTGCTGTGCAAACTGTAGTAACGTTCCTTTTAAGTCACTCATCCGAATATTTTTCCCAATAACAAGTCCTTCAATTTGGTGAAATTGGAAGGAGTGCGTAGCATCATCATCATCTCGACGATACACTTTACCTGGACAAATAACTCTAATCGGTGTTTCCCCATTACTCGCTTGCATCGTACGAATTTGTACAGGGGACGTTTGTGTACGCATCAATATTTCATCTGTTATATAAAAAGAATCTTGCATATCACGAGCCGGATGGTTTTTCGGCAAATTAAGTGCTTCAAAGTTGTAAAAATCCGTTTCTACTTCCGGACCTTCTGCAATCGAATAGCCTAAGCCTATGAAAATATCTTCAATCTCTTCCGCCACTTTGTGCAGGGGATGAATTGCTCCAGTCGCCAGCGCCTTACCAGGTAACGTCACATCAATCGTCTCTGCTTGCAATCTACGATTCGTTTCTTCTGCCACAAATGCAGCTTGCTTACTAGCAATAATCGATTCAATAGCCGTTCGCACTTGATTCGCCACTTCACCAACTTGCGGTCTTTCCTCCGCAGACAAACTGCCCATTCCTCTTAATACTTCTGTTAACGCACCTTTTTTACCCAAATATTTTACCCGTAGGTCATTCAGCGTTTGTGGATTAGATACGTCTTGCAACTGCTGCAATGCTTCTTCTTTCAGTTGCACTAATCTTTCTTTCATCTCTTTCGCCTCCATCGACATCATACTTGACAACAAAAAAAGCCCTTCCGTCAGCCAGGGACGAAGGACCGTGTTACCACCCTAATTTAGATTAAATAACGCTCTACAAATAAGAGCTATTAACATTAACCTCTTCAGACCCCTTTAACGGTGGGCAACCGGACTACCCTACTCTAGCTTCGCAATAGCAACATAGTTACATCTCGCACTGAGCTAGCTATTCAGGCATCTGCTCCAGAGTGAATTTCAACAATTCGGCTTCATAAAGTCGCTTGCAGTCTACGGCAACTTCTCCCTGTAAGATCGATACTGTTTACTTATCTCCATCATAGCAATTTCCAACTTTGCAATCAGTACAATTATAAGCAATAAGTCCGTTTGATGCAACTATTACTCTGCTTTTCATTGAAATTTGCTCACTAACCTACTAACTAAACTGAATTAGCGTTGCTTTCGTATCATTTACTTTTACCGGATCTTGATAGTTAGTATTAGTTTCTTGCACTCGATAATAAACTGAAAACTGTGATATACTCAAATGGTAAGCTTTAGCATTCATTGGTTTACTGTGTAGTACAAAAAATAGAGTATGCACGTATTAATGAAGGAGGAAATTCAGCTTATGGCTAGCCAAACAGACATAATTATTCAACAATCCTTGCAATCTCTAATGGGGGATATTACTTATTTACCGACTGTAACCGATCAACATCGCGAGCAAGTTTTTCAATCGATTGCGGCTATTTTATCTACCCCAAACAAAGTACACAAAGCTTTTTTACGAATTCCGTTGCAAAATGGTACGGTACAGCGTATACCAGCATACCGCGTGCAACACAATGATACACTTGGTCCGTACAAAGGCGGCATTCGATTTCATGAGCATGTGAACGAAGCAGAAACTATTAATTTAGCAGCACTTATGACACTGAAAAACGCCCTACACGAAGTACCTTTTGGTGGTGGAAAAGGCGGTATCAATATTAATCCTCGGGATTATACAGAAAAAGAACTGAATCTAATTTGCAAAAAATATGTGCAAAATTTCAACGATATATTAGGGCCTGATAAAGATATTCCCGCACCTGACCTTGGTAGCGGCGAAAGAGAAATGGATTGGATGATGGCTGAATACAAAAGCATTAATCCAGGAAAGGCATATCTCGGCAGCTTCACAGGAAAAAGCATTGTAAACGGAGGATCACTTGGGCGAAAAGAAGCGACCGGCAGAGGCGTTTATTTCACTTTCCGCTATCTGTTACATGACTTTCTCGTGAGGGAACATGAACAAATAAAACAAAGTACACAAGTATACGCTCAAACGTTGTTAGATATATCGAATCGTCCACGACCTTTGTCTTTAGCTTTTCAAGGCTTTGGTAATGTTGGAGCTGCTGCTGCACTCGAAGCTTACAATTGCTCACATATTAATGGACAAGTAGTTGCTGTCAGTGACCGAAATGTAACTTTATATTGTGCTGATGGTCTACCGATTCCGAAGCTAATTGCTTTTGCTGATGCTAATCGTGGTGACTTACCTACTGAAGCTGAACAACTGGAAGCGCTAGGTATAACAGCTGAAATATTAGATCGTGAAGCTGTTCTTTATTTGGATGTTGATGTGTTATTTTTAGTAGCGCTCCAAGACCAATTGCGCCAAGATAATGTCGAGCGAGTCCAAGCTAAGCTTATTGTAGAAGGTGCGAATGCACCGATTACTGGTGAAGCAGATCAAGTGCTTTCGGATAAAGGAATCGTTGTTATACCTGATATATTAGCTAACGCTGGAGGCGTAATAGTTTCTTATTTCGAATGGCTTCAAGGACGAGAGACGCAATTTTATAGCGAAGAGCAAGTTTACGATCAGCTTTTTAATAAAATGGAACAAACAATGAATAGTGTTTTGCCACTGTTTTTCGCCAACTCTCAACCGTTACGACAAAATTGCTACATTCATGCGATGATGAAACTATCTACTGCACTTTATCGTCAAGGAAAATTATTTTAGATTGTGTTAGACGCAAAAAAGACTACTTGCGTAGTGAGGATATACGACGATATCCTTCGCTACAGCAAAGCAGTCTTTTTTATTCTTTATAATACTGACTTAAGGTTTAACGACAACTTCCGGTGTTGTTAAGCGATCATAAAATTGTACAGCTTTATCTTTATCCGCAGAATTACGAAGTGCCATTGCCGAACGTGGATGCTCATCTAATATACCAGTAATCATATAAGGAATTAAATAACCCCATTCTTCTTTCTCACGCAATGGAATCATATACTTTTCAATCATATCCAGTACTGGACGTACCGTATACTTCGTACTTGGCAGCTCTGCAACGATCAGTTCCGTATTACAATTTCCAGCTGCTCGTCCCATACCATATACCGATGCATCCAGCAATTCTACTCCGCCTTCAGCTGCAATAAGAGTGTTAGCAAAAGCCAACTGCATATTATTATGAGCATGTACACCTAATCGTTTATTAGGCAAATGTTCACGGAATTTATTTACTAAATAAGTCATATCGCTTGGTTTTAAACTACCGTATGAATCAACGATATATACAACGTCTACCGTACTCTCTGCAATAGTTTTAAATGCATCCAACAGTTGGTTTTCCATCACATTGGATAGAGCCATAATATTAATCGTCGTTTCATATCCTCGATCATGGAATGTTTTCACTAGTTCAAGCGCTTTATCCACATCTTGTATGTAGCAAGCAACACGAATCAAATCTAGCATACTTTCGCTACGTGGCAAAATATCATTTTCGTCCACTCGACCAATATCAACTAATGCTGATAGTTTGGTGTGTCCTTTTTGCGGAATAACTTCTTTCAAAAAATCATCGTCCAAAAAGCGCCATGGGCCAGCAGCTTCTGCCCCTTGTAGTAACTTAGGAGAGTTTTTATAGCCGATCTCCATATAGTCTACTCCAGCTTCATTCAAACTGTTATACAAATGCTGTACAAATTCTACGCTAAAATCCCAATTATTAACTAACCCACCATCGCGAATTGTACAATCGACAATTTTGCAATGTTTCTTGTTTGCTGTCATCCAACATACCCCTTCAACTAGAACAAAATTTAGTCCAACTCTCAACACTTGACTACTATTTTAGCTTGTATTCCATCATACTTGAAATTGCCTATAAACGCAAAGCAAAAAGCAATATTTTAGGAGCCAGTTGAACGATAATACCGAACACCAAAACGCCAAAACAACAAACTGACCATTAAAAATAAAAGCGCTGTCCACGGTAAACTTAATGCAGCAAGCAAAGACACCGATTGTTTATCAAGTAAAAAGAGCAGCGGATAGTAGCCAACGGCTCCAAATGGAATAACAAAAGTATAAAAAATCCGCACCCATTTCTCATAAATATGTAGTGGATACTGTACTAACTCTCTACTGCCATCTGTAAATATATTTGCAACTTCCAACGATTGAACTGTCCAAAAGCATAGTGTTGCCTGCAATATAAAAATAGACCCGAAAATAACGATTCCGCCGACAATCATAAATATAAGTACTAACACTTTTTCTAACGAAAAAGCAATAGGTAACTGATACAGTACTACAATAAAAATAATAACACCTTGCAGCAATCGACCAATTCTAGAATAATCTATTTTGGAGCCGAGTACTTGAATAAGCGAATGACGAGGTCTAACCAGTAATCGGTCAAAATTACCACTGACCACTAAAGATGAAAACGTGTCGAAGCCACGAAAGATAAACTCGCCCAAAGAGTAAGCCATGTGCATAATCGCATAACATAGCGCCACTTCCAAAAAAGTCCATCCTTGCAAACTACCAAATCGTTCAAACATGAAATAAACTCCGGCAAAGACTGACAACGGCACAAAAAGCTGCCCAATTAAAAGTAATAGTAATGATGTTCTATACTCTAATTGAGCTTTGAGATGAATCGCCATATATTTTAAAAAGAGTCCCATCGCCTATTATCCTCCCTGTATAACCACTTGTCGTAATGCTTTCTTCATCAGCCAATAGCCTGTAATTACAATGAACACCAACCATAACAATTGAATACCGACTCCTATCAGCGCTTCCGGAATACCAATGTGACCAGAATAAATTCGAAACGGAAAATCGGCGGTAAAACGAAATGGTAATAAATAAGTGAGCTGTTGTAGCCACGATGGCATTAACGGAACCGGAATAATAAGTCCAGCGAGAAATTCAGCTATAATCGCAATAATTAACATCGAGCCGGTCGGATTCATCGTCCAAAACACAGAAATATAAATATACATGGATATAGCAACGACTAACAACGTACTAATCGTCAAAGCAACTATAAACAAGAGAAAATGAGTTGTAGAATCCGGCATTTGTAACCGATATTTCTCTGGCAAAAATAATACAATTGGTATAATAAGCACACTACGTAACAGTGCATTAATCATCCTTTCACCGAGCAAACGCATATACCAAAGTGGATAAATAGCAACTGGTCTCGTCAATTCATAAGCTAAATTGCCATCCGTAATTAACTGAAACAACTGCATGTTTCTCACCCAAAATACGATCAGCGACAAAAATATTTGAGTAAGCCAAACGTAGCTAACTACTTGTTGCCAATTCATCGGCTGCTTTGCAGAGGAGCTTTTATAAAAAGCAGCGTAGACCATTATAAATACAAAACCAAAAAAAATTTGCGTCAATAATCCCGCCACAGCAGCAGCGCGATATTGTAAACCATTCATAAAATTCATCCGCCATACTGCCAAATAAACTTTCATACTTTATACTCCTTGTATAATTTCAAAATAAGTTCTTCTACCGGTGTCGTATGTACAGCAATATTAGCCACATCAACATGCACAGAGAGATCTGTTACTAACTCCGTTAACGTAGCTGCTGCTGGATCAAATCGAAATACCGCTTCCGTATTGGTCCAACTGACACATGTGAATTTATCGTGCTGATGAAACGTAGAGAGGAATAATTCTCGTTCAAGCGCTGAGTTTGAGCTAGTAGGAGCAAATTTCACTGTTACTTGACTTAACGAATCATACTGATGACGCAACTGTGTCAGCGAGCCGTCGTAAAGTTTTTGACCACTACCAATCATAATAATCCGACTAGTTAATGCTTCAATATCACTCATATCATGCGTAGTCAGTAAGACCGTTACACCTGTTTCTTGATTGATTTGTTTAATAAAACTCCTTACCGCTAACTTACTTTCTGCATCAAGCCCAATGGTTGGTTCATCCAAAAACAGTATTTTGGGATGGTGCAACAGTGAGGCTGCTATTTCACAGCGCATTCTTTGCCCCAAGCTTAGCTGCCGCACGGGACGTTGTAACAATGACGTCAGTTCTAATTTCTCACTCAGCATCGTGAGCGTATGTCTGTATTCCTGTGACGGAATTTTATATATATGGCGAAGCAATTCGAATGAATCGAGAACGGGTACATCCCACCATAGTTGAGAGCGCTGTCCAAAGACGACACCAATATGCTGCACATATTGCACACGGTCCTGCCACGGCGTCATACCAAGCACCTGACAAACTCCTTGATCAGGCACTAAAATACCACTCATTATTTTGATCGTCGTTGACTTTCCTGCACCATTAGGACCGATATAACCAACGATTTCTCCTTCATACATCGAGATAGATACTTCTTTTAATGCTTCGACATACGTATACTTTCTTTTAAACAATGCTTGTAGCGCCGCTGACATCGTTTCCTTCCGTTCTGCTATTCGGTACGTTTTGCTTATACTTTCCAATCTAATAATTTCCTGCATTATCTTTCCTCCTTTTCATTGCTTATGTTAAAATAACGATAGCTTTCCATATAAATAGTAATGATGTAACGAAACGTTACATAGAAAGAAGTTGATTGCTTGGCAACCCAAAAACAAATTTCACCTCATTCTTTGCCAAACAAATGGAAACATCGGTTTATTCAACTGCTACATTTTGGTTATCATCAAGCGATGAGCTGTTTATTTCCAGTCATTATCTTTGCAACACTAGCCATTTCCAAATGGGTAGAGATCCCCTTTTTAGCTCGTTATGACTTTATATTGCTCGTTTTATTGCTGGTGCAGGTAGCAATGGTAAAAAGCGGGCTAGAATCTATCGATGAGTTAAAAGTCATCTGTATGTTTCATCTCATTGGTCTAGCGATGGAGCTTTACAAAGTGCATATGGGATCTTGGAGTTATCCGGAATTTGCTTATAGTAAAATCGGTGGAGTTCCACTATATAGTGGATTTATGTACGCAAGTGTTGCCAGCTTTATGTGTCAAGTTTGGCGTAGACTAAAGATGGACTTAACTGGGTGGCCACATCCCTTCCTTGCCATCACGCTTGGGGCTGCTATTTACTTTAATTTCTTTACCCACCATTTCATTGTCGATTTCCGCTGGTGGCTCACTGCGGCAGTATTTATCGTATTTTTGCGAACAAAAATATATTATACTGTTAGAAACACCACATACACGATGCCACTGACAATTGCTTTTTTATTAGTAGGTTTTTTTGTTTGGTTAGCAGAAAATATAGCTACATTTTTGGACGCATGGAATTACCCTAATCAACAAGATGTTTGGAGAATGGTCGGGCTTGGGAAGTTAAGTTCTTGGTTTCTATTAGCTATCATTAGCGTCATCATCGTTGCCCAATTAAAAGTAATAAAAGCGAAACAAACGAAAAAACATACTTAGATACAGTTACACAAGTTACACTTTGTAACCGTAAACAAGGATTGAAGTTTGTTGCTTGAAAGTAGACGAGTGAATTTCTCATGAAGAATGAAATAGAAGATACTCTAGAAGTGAATGCCATTTGAAAAACGAAACGGATTGATAATATACCATATCATTGTAGAATAAGCAATAACTTTTTATTGCATGCCAAAAAATCTCGTTTCCTTTTAGATAGAAAGGAAGGCGAGATTTTTTATATAAGGCATAGATGTTAGATTAAATTATATGACCGAATATTAACGTACTAACCAACCACCATCTACTGCCAATATATGACCGTTCATATAGTCAGAAGCAGTCGATGCGAGGAAGATTGCTGGACCTACTAGATCTTCAGATTCTCCCCATCTACCTGCTGGAATACGCTCTAGTATTTGTTTACTACGAACAGCATCATTACGAAGTGCTTCCGTATTATCTGTACTCATATAACCAGGAGCAATAGCGTTTACTTGCAAACCTTTACTTGCCCACTCATTAGCCATTGCTTTCGTAAGACCAGCAACTGCATGTTTACTTGCAGTATAACCTGGAACATTAATACCACCTTGGAAAGAAAGCATCGAAGCAATGTTAATAATTTTCCCTGATCCTTGCGAGATCATATGTTGCCCTGCTAGCTGACTAAGTACGAATACAGCATGCAAGTTTACATCCAACACCGCTTGCCAATCTGCATAGCTATGCTCTGCTGCTGGCGTACGACGAATAATACCAGCATTATTCACTAGTACATCAATGCGACCTAAACTAGACAATGTTTGCTCTATAACAGAAGGCAAGTTATCTGTGTTACCTAGATCTGCGGTAATCGTAATAGACTTACGACCAAGTTTCGCAATTTGCTCCGCTGTTTCATCAGCTGGTGTACTATTTGTGACAAGTGCTATATCCGCACCCGCCTCTGCAAGTCCGATAGCGATTGCCGCTCCAAGACCTCTACCTGCTCCGGTTACAATTGCTGTTTTTCCAGACAAATCGAATAAATTCATTCGATAGTTCACACCTTTCCTCGCGATCGCTTATTGTTACCTTTAAGTGGTGCTCTACAGAGCTTCACACCGCTTTGCTCGTATTTCATTGCCACATCATCCGCAATATTAGCATCTGTAAATATCATATCTACTTCGCTCAGTGAAGCATAAGTAATAAGTGCCCCTTTATCGAACTTACTATGATCAGCTAAACAATAGACATGTTTGGCATTTTGTATATATATCTGCTTTAATTTCAATAATTTCTCGGTAAATATCGTTAACCCGTACTCCAAATGAATACCAGTAGTTGACAAAAAAACTTTATGCACATTTAATTTGGCAATCCAATCGAGCGATTCTTCCCCAATTAGCAAATTATTTTGTCTGTATCCGCCCGGCACAACTAGCCGTACTTGCTCTTTCATCGCTAATTCACGAATAATAAGCAAATCGTTCGTTAGTACAGTAATCGGCGCATTCGGCAGCAGCTTAGCAAGTTCAAGTGTAGAGCTGCCGGCATCGAGTGCAATGATATCATTTTCTTCAATGCAATCCAAAGCAAGAGAAGCGATAGCTTGCTTCTCTTGACTTTTACGGCTATTCGGAATTTGTAAAGGAAGAATACTATCTTCCCCTTCTTGCATAAGGACAGCACCACCATGAATTCTTCTCAAGAGGCCTTTTTCCTCTAGCTTCTCCAAATCTTCGCGAATTGTTTTCTCGGTAACTTGAAACTGGCTGCTTAGCTCGGATACTTTTACTGCACCATCACGTTCTAACAGGTCTACAATTGTTCGATGACGTTCTGCTGCTAGCATAGTTCTCCTCCTAAACCAATCTCGTTTCCTCTATTTTACTTCAATCCGCTTGCTGGTACTACATCCATATCAGTAAAAGTGTAATTTTCACCAGCCATTGTCCAACAGAATGTATAATTGCTCGTACCTACACCAGAGTGAATCGACCATGGTGGTGAAATAATAGCTTGCTCATTCGCTACAACCAAATGTCTTGTTTCACTTGGCTCTCCCATCATATGAAACACTCTTGTTTCTTCTTGCATATCGAAGTATAGATAAGCTTCCATTCGACGATCATGTACGTGTGATGGCATAGTGTTCCAAACACTACCAACTTGTAGGCTTGTAACTCCAAGCATCAATTGACAGCTTTGAATACCGTCTGCATGAATATATTTGTACAACATACGCTCATTAGAAGTTTCTTGCGATCCAAGATGGTTAGGATTCGCTTCTTCCATTGTCATTTTACGAGTTTCAAATTCACGATGAGCTAATGCTGAACAGAAATATAGTTTAGCTGGGTTAGCTTTATCAGCACTTGCTAGTTGTACATTGCGCTTACCTTTACCTACATATAGTACGTCAAGGCGGTTCAATTCATAAACTACACCTTCAACAGTAATTACTGCTGGACCACCAATATTCAAAAATCCAATTTCGCGGCGCTCTAGGAAGTATTCTGTACGAAGTGCATCACCAGCATCAAGTGCAATTTCTTTGCTCACAGGGTAAGCGCCACCTACGATCATTCGGTCATAATGCGTATAAGTCATACTTAGCTCGTCTGCAATAAATACTTCTTCCTTCAAAAACTCTTCACGTAAACGTCCTGTATCATACTGCTTAACATCTGTTGGGTTAGTTGTGTGACGAATATCCATTGTTTAAATATCCTCCTCATAATCGTGCGTTTTCCGTTCGAAAAACAACACATTCGGTTTGTTATTGTTCGTTATTAACTATAACACACATTTCCGAACATTAACACTACTATTTACAGATGTTTCAATTACTTTTAACAAACTTCAGTACATTAACCGCTTACAGTTACAAATTCGTTAGATATTACTCATATACTAGAAATCAGTAATTTTCCCGGTTATAATAGATATTGCTGTATTACTTTTCAGTTATTAACAATTGCGATTTTCGACTTCCACATATAGCCATATTTCTCTTTTTGTTGTAAACTTAATGTAGCAATAGTTTATGTTGAAGGAGGTAACGCATATGACATCTTGCACTTGCAGAGAAAATATTGAAGCATTACGAGCTTCAATGGAACTTACTTATATGAAGTATGAATCATTTACCCATGCTAATGTTCTCGCAGCTAGTCAACAATTAGATGATGCTTTGGTCAGTTTTCGCAAATGCCCCTGCTATAACTATTGCATCTCACCTAATTATCTCGTTGCCGATGATCACTCTATTATAGTAGTAACGAAGAGTGTTGCTGTGTAATTTCATAGATGTTCCCTTCATATAAACAACTAATTTCTATTATAGATAGAACTCTAGGTAAACCATGAAAAATAGCTTGTTCCATCTTCGTGGTAGTAAATTGGATTGCTCCAATCGTCTGCACACATCGATAGGACAAGCTATTTCTCTTTGCTCATCTATTTAATTAAAATTGAAAGTAGTTTTTTGCATTGTAATATGAAATATTTTGCACCATATCACCAAGTAATTCGATATCATATGGAACTTCTCCGCTTTCCACCCATTCACCCAGTAGATTACAAACAATTCGTCTAAAATATTCATGCCTTGTGTAAGATAAAAAACTGCGAGAGTCCGTTAACATACCAACAAATCTACTTAGCAAGCCTATATTCGCAAGCGAGTTTAATTGAGCTAACATCCCTTGCTTCGTATCATTAAACCACCAAGCAGAACCAAGCTGCATCTTTCCAGCAACGCCACCACCTTGAAAACTACCAATTAATGATGCCAATACATCATTATCTTTTGCATTCAACGAATATACGATTGTTCTAGGTAATTGCTCAAGTGCATCTAACAAATTAGCTAATGGAGCAGCTATTACATTATCATGAATCGAATCAAAACCAGTATCTGGCCCAAGCTTGGCAAGCATTGCAGTATTGTTACTGCGAGATGCATTAATATGAAGCTGCATCGCCCAATCTAGTTCCGCATATTTACGTGCCATATATAAGAAAGTAAATGTTCTATATTGTTGCTCTTCATGGAACGTAACTTTTTCTCCGGCAAGTGCTTTGGCAAAAATTGCAGCCGCTTCCTCTTGTGCAACTGGAGCATAAGCAACATAATCAAATGCATGATCAGATACTCTACATCCTACTTCATGGAAAAAATGGATTCGTGCTTGTAGCGCATCTAACAATTGCTCATAATTTGAAATAGCTGCTCCATTTACGGACGCTAGTTTTTCAATCCATGTTTGGAATGACACTCCATTAATGTCCAATGCTTTGTCTGGACGAAACGACGGTAACACCTGCACATTAAAATCATTTAATTGTTGAATAGCAATATGGTATTCCAATGTATCCGTTGGATCATCCGTTGTACAAATTACTTCTACGTTAGACATTGTAATTAAATCACGCGCTTTAAAGTTACCGGATGCTAACTTTTCATTTACTTTTTCCCAAATAACCGGAGCATTTTGTTCATTAATTAATTCTTCAACACCAAAAAAACGACGTAATTCCAAATGCGACCAGTGATATAGCGGATTACCGATCGTTTGTGGCACTGTTTTCGCCCACTCTAAAAATCGATCATAATCTGAAACGCCTTCTCCACTGGTAATGTACTTCTCCTCTACCCCATTTGCCCGCATAGCTCGCCATTTGTAATGATCACCGTACAACCATGCCTCTGTTACATTGGAAAAACTAGTATTTTCGTATATTTGCTGTGGCAACAAATGGCAGTGATAATCGATAATCGGCATCTGTTTCGCATACTGATGATAAAGATTAACAGCCACATCATTTTGTAATAAAAAATTATCGTCCATAAAAGTTTTCACATCTATCATCTCCTCTTGTTTTTATTTGCAACCACTTACTTATAAAACTTTACCAAATCAGCAATTTTCACTTCTTGTCCCGTAGCGATTGAACGATTAGCGGCAATTCCTGTTAATATGGAACGGGCTCCATCTACATGGTTAGCAGCCCGCTTAAACGGATCTTCTCCCGGTTCACCGAATAAATCATTTAGCAAGACAGGATCTCCGCCACCATGACCACCCGCTTTTTCTTCTACTTCGACTTCATATGGTTGTCCAAACATCGGATAAACAATCATCGTTTTCCCTTTTAGAGCACCTTCTAATGCTTTGTCTCCGCCGGAGTTGACATAAGATTGTTCTATAATATTCATTTCAATTCGTCCTTTAGTACCGTTAAAAGCAATTTTGTATCCTTCCCAAGGCAAGTATGCATTCAAAGAGTACGTTAATATAGCTTTGTTTTTATAACGAACGAGCACTCCCATCGTATCCTCGATGTTAATGCCATCACCAAACACACTTTGATCTCGTCTATAGCCATCTTCATGCTCTGCATCATAATACATCGCTTTTAAGTGCGGATTATCATCTAAAGTTAAGGCAAAAGGATCATTCGCTGCATTGCTATTGCCAGTCGCTCTGTCATAAAACTTTGTGACCCCTCTATTTTCAGCATTTTCTCGACCATAGAACAACAAATCACCGTATGCAAATACCGACTCCGGCTCTGAATTTATCCAAAAGTTAACAAGATCAAAATGGTGAGTAGATTTGTGTACTAGCAATCCACCACTATTTCGTTTGTCACGATGCCATCTGCGGAAATAATCAGCACCATGTCTTGTATTAAGTAACCATTCAAAATGGACGGACGTTACTTGCCCAATCGTATCATTAGCGATTAATTCTCTAGCTTTTGTATGATGCGGTGCATAACGATAGTTAAATGCAACACGCATGTTGCGTCCTGTTCGCTCTACTGTATCTAAAATTAATTGCGTTTTTTCGCTATCTACTGTCATCGGTTTTTCAGTAATAACATCACAACCAAGCTCCATAGCACGAATAATATACGTGTGATGAGTACGATCCATACTAGTTACAATAACGACATCTGGTTTTTCTGTTGCTATCATCTCATCAAACTGATCCGATTTGTATATAGCTATCGGCTCCGTATTATATTTTTTCTGTAAAATCTGATTGGCATACTTCATGCGAGTTTCATTAATATCACAAAAGGCTAGTAATTGTGCTGTAGCCTGATACTCCGTTACTAGAGATCCATAAAAAAACTCTGCTCTTCCCCCACTACCTACTAATACATAACGTTTTTTTGTCATTACAATTCCTCCTAGACGATTACATTTCAATAGTAAGCGATCGCAAATATCAATTTCCTCTACATCATAACGCATATTAATGATATAATTCTCGTGATATTATGCTTAAATTCCATAAAACACCGCTTTTCTTGTCATTTTGTTAAGGAGATATTTATTATGCAAAAAAACGAAACACTTTTATTCGGTACATTAGATCATTTGTTCATTGAAAATTTACGACGTAACGTGCAATATTCGATGACATCGGATCACTATCACCCTTACTTTGAAATTTATTACTTACATCATGGACAGCGTGTCTATTTTATACATGATCAATCTTATACAGTAGAACAAGGAGACCTAGTCTTTATTAAGAAACATATTTTACACAAAACATTAATAGGACAAAGTGTATCGCACGAACGAACGATTATTCACTTTAACGAATCATTTCTCTTTCATTTACCAACCGAAACAAGTAACTGGTTATTAACACCATTTGATCGACCCGGATTCGTCATGCGATTAGCTGCTAATCAACAATATCAACTGGAACAATTGTTTCGAAAAATACTATTTGAAATGTCCGCAAAACAACAGGGATTTGAACTGATATTAAGTCACACCGTCCAGGAATTGTTAGTAATCGTCTCTCGTGCTATGGAAGATCAACAAAACTTTGTGTCTCCACAGTCTGATTCAGCGATTCATAATAAAGTAGTGGAAGTAGTTCGTTACATTAATTTAAACTTTCACCAACCACTTTTTTTAACTGATTTAGCAAAGCAATTTTATATTAGCCCTCACTACTTAAGTAGAATGTTTAAAGCTGTAACTGGCTTTACCTTTTCAGACTATGTATCACTTATTCGTATTAAAGAAGCACAACGATTACTGATGGAAACAGATATAACTATTTCGAATATCGCTACAACGGTTGGATTCGACAACTTTTCTCATTTTGGAAAAACGTTCAAGCGAGTGACTCATGTCTCCCCACGTGATTATCGCAAGTCCATGTCGTAATATTATATATATAAAGTCGTTTTATTGTAGTTAAATATTACGGCATATATGATACATTGTATGTGTTGAACTATTCTTCACAAAAATTATAATGTAATAGCAGGAGGCTGGTAGGCGTGATACGCATAGGCAAAATAAGTTATTGGCACGTGCATGCATGGGATTACACAAATCAAGCACTTCAACATGAAGATACAGAAATTGTGGCAGTATGGGATGAAATTGTAGAACGTGGTGAAGCATCCGCCAATAAACTTGGTGTTCCTTTTGTCGCTAATTTGAATGAAATGCTGGCTCGCCCAGATATCGATGCAGTTATCGTAGACGCACCTACGAATATACACACGGAAGTAATCCTTGCAGCTGCAAAAGCAGGCAAACATATTTTCACGGAAAAGGTAATCGCACCTACGTGGAGAGAAGTTAATGAGATTTTACAACAAGTAACAGAAAGCAACATTAAATTAACAGTATCGCTACCGCGTTTGAACTTTGGTTACACGCTAGCAATTCAAGATATAATTAATCAAGGATTATTGGGACAAGTTACGCAAGTACGCAGCAGATTGTCTCATAATGGTGCAACAGCTAATTGGTTGCCAGAACACTTTTACAATATGGAGCAATGTGGAGGCGGAGCACTCATCGACTTAGGATGTCATCCTATGTATTTGACTAGAATGTTCCTTGGCGAATTGCCAACCGCTGTATCTGCTCATTTCGGGTATATGACAGGTCGTGAAGTAGAAGATAACGCTACGGCAATACTAACAACTAAAAGTGGCGCAATCGGTATAGTTGAAGCTGGCTTTGTTAATGACTTTTCACCATTTGTTATTGAAGTACAAGGCACAAAAGGTACAATTTTATATAACGATGCTGACAATAAGCTATTATTCCGTAGTTCACAAGGAAGTGGCATGTGGAGTAAGGAATGGAACGAACTTCCGATACCAGCAGATCGTCACACCGCTTTTGATCAATGGGTAGATCATATCAAACAAAATACGATAGCTGATCACAATATAGAAATGGCTGCTGATTTAACAAAATTGATGGAAGCTGCTAATATCGCTGCTCGCGAAAGCCGTTCCGTACAATTGACAGAATTAAATAGCTAAATGTAGCTAATATTAACTATAAAATTTGTTTTCACTTGTTCACCAAATTTTATTAGACAGGCTTCTATTATTCTTGCTATACTGTGCAGTAACTGAAGCTGGAAGCTATCGTCATAGGAGGTGATTCATCCGATGTCAATAGAATTACTGCCATATAAGCAAATGTATGAACGAATGGATGCTTTGGAACGATTAGAATTAAAAATTCGTTGGGGTGCCTACGATATACATGTGCTGCGTTTTCATCTCGTTCAATTTGCACCAGGAAAAGCTATAAATTTTCATATGCATGCAGAGTACGAATTTCACTTCATTCCTGGTGGCAAAGGTTTTGTTATTATGCAAGATCGTCATTACCCACTGAGTGCTGGACAATTTTATCTAACAGGTCCCGGACTTCTCCATTATCAAGAAGCGGATATGAATGAACCTATGGAAGAGCTTTGCCTGCATATAGATATTATTGAACGTGATGATGATCAAACCGATCCAGCAGAAGCATTGGAAGCGCGAAATTGTATAGAAAAGTTGAAAACGCTCCCCCCTATTCCAGCTCATGACGTTTATAACGCTATGAATAGTTTTGTAGAAGCTTACCAAGCAACACAAAACTATTCTCTCGGTAGTTATATGACGATTAAACAAGCAATTATTCAAATTCTATTACGTGTCGTTCGCGTACATGAACAAGGAAATGAACAAATATCTATTCCAATTCGAGATATGAAGCAATATCGATACAAGTTAGCATTGGAATATATTCATACGAATTATGCACAACCTATTTCTATTGAAGATGTTGCCGAAAAATTACGGGTAAGTACACGTCAATTACAACGGTTGCTAAAAGAGCTGAATGATGGTAAAACATTTAGTAAAACTGTAGAAGAAATTAGACTAGCTGCTGTATGTAAGCATTTACTTTCTAACGAATCTTCTATAGAAAAAATCGCCCTTCAATGTGGCTTCTCTAGTGGTAATTATTTGCACACCGTCTTCAAAGAAAAATTTGGTGTAACTCCAGCACAATATCGTGCTGCTTACAAAAATAATTAAACAAATAAAATGAACTAAACAAATGGAGGTTTAAATAATGTCAAAAATTTATCGTGTAGCTATTGTTGGTTGTGGTGGTATTGCTAATGGGAAACATATGCCTAGTCTAAGCAAACTAGATCAAGTAGAAATGGTTGCTTTCTGCGACATTATTGAAGAGCGCGCTCAAAATGCTGCTGAAAAATATGGTGCTGCTGGTGCTAAAGTTTATACGGATTATAAAGAAATGCTCAAAGACGCTTCTATCGATATTGTACACGTTTGTACGCCAAACGATTCTCACGCTGCTATTGCTATTGATGCACTAGAAGCTGACAAACACGTTATGAGTGAAAAACCTATGGCAAAAACAGCTGCTGATGCAAAACGCATGATGGAAACAGCTGAAAGAACAGGTAAAAAACTAACGGTTGGTTATAATAACCGCTTCCGTAATGATAGCCAACATCTAAAAACTCTTTGCGAAGCTGGTGAATTAGGTAACATTTACTACGCAAAAGCACATGCGATTCGTCGTCGTGCTGTACCTACTTGGGGCGTGTTTTTGGATGAAGAGAAACAAGGTGGCGGTCCGTTAATCGATATCGGTACTCACGCACTTGACCTTACACTGTGGATGATGGATAACTACCAACCAAAAGTAGTACTTGGTAAAGCTTACCACGAACTATCCAAACGTGAAAATGCTGCTAACGCATGGGGACCATGGGACCCAGCCAAATTTACAGTAGAAGACTCTGCATTCGCAATGATTCTAATGGAAAACGGCGCTACTATTATGCTGGAATCTAGCTGGGCATTGAATTCCCTTGACGTAGATGAAGCAAAATGTTCTCTTTCTGGTACAGAAGGTGGAGCGGATATGCGTGGTGGTTTACGTATTAACGGAGAAGAGAATAGCCGTTTGTTCACTAAAACAGTAGATCTTCAAGCTGGCGGCGTGGCATTCTACGACGGAAAATCAGAATCAGATTCTGACCTAGAAATGCGTCTATGGATTAAAGCAATCGATGAAAATACCGATCCAGTAGTAACTCCAAAACAAGCATATGTCGTTTCGCAAATTTTGGAAGCAATTTACGAATCATCTAAAACTGGTCAAGCAGTATACTTGTAATAATATTTTAACATTGGAAAACACAATAAGGGCTGTCCAATAAGACTCCCAAAATAAAAAGTTGGACGCGAAAACATAAACATAACGTTTTCCGTCCAACTTTTTTTGTACTTTTGTGCACGTCCCCCTTCCCCCTTTGTACGATTTATCGTATAAACCTTGCGCTACAGCATCTATATATGATCCTTTATACGATTTTTAGTATAAAGCATTCGTTACAACCATCTATACATGAACGTTTATACGTTTTCTCTTACAAAATCTACGAATCTAGCCCCTTCCATAACCGTTTATACGTTTTTTCATATAAAGCTTGCGCTACAGCATCTATATATGAATTAACTCATTTGCAATTTACCCTCCAAACATTCATTCTGATGAAAGGTCAGTTTTTCGATGTATTTTTTCAATAATTAACTAAAGGGGGTGTTCAGTAGTCAGTTTTCACTGGTTTTCTGGACACCCCCTTCTAATGTTGAGAGAACGATCTATTCTAGTTTAACTGCTTGTTGCTGTGCATTAAGACATAATTCTGCTGCTTTGAATGCATGTTCTTGCGTCATTGCTTTTTCTGTACCATGGATAAGGTCAAGAATCATAGCTCCGAAAAATGGAAAACCAACTTTCCCATGTAAGCTCAAATGTTGTTCCCCTTCATGATTGACCAAATACAGTTGATCGCCTTCGCGATCACGAGCAACATCAATGTACTTACGCAGTTCAATGTAGCCATCTGTCCCTAGTATTAATGTTCTGCCATCTCCCCATGTTCCTAGACCATCAGGAGTGAGCCAATCTACTCGGAAATAACCTGTCGCTCCATTATCACCGACAACAGTGATATCGCCAAAATCCTCTAACTCTTCATATTGCTTGCTATTATAATTAGCCACTTTACTACTCGTTATCTTAGCGTTACTATTCCCTGTAAATGTAAGGAATTGTTCTAATTGATGCGATCCGATATCACACAAAATTCCGCCGTACTGTTCTTTCTTAAAAAACCAGTCTGGTCGTGATGGAGCATTCAAGCGATGAGGCCCGAGACCAATTACTTGCACTACTCGACCGATAGCGCCTTCTTCAATCAACTGACCAGCGTAGACCGCACTCTCTACGTGTAGACGTTCGCTGTAATAAACCATGTAACGTTTACCCGTTTCTTTGCAAACCTCTTTAGCCTCTTCCAATTGGGCATGCGTAGTGAACGGCGTTTTGTCCGTAAAATAATGTTTGCCGCTTTTCATCACTTTCACACCAAATGGACCGCGTAAAGATGGAATAGCCGCTGCTGCTACTAATTGAATTTCAGAATCTTGTAACACTTGCTCTTCCGATTCTGCCACTTGTACGCTAGGAAAACGTTCCTTGAACGCCGCTACTTTTTGTGGATCTGCATCATACACCCATTTTAGTTCTGCTCCCGCTTCAACGAGACCATTACTCATCCCATATATATGACCATGATCTAATCGCATTGCAGCAAACTTAAATTGCCCTGCTTCTACTACTTTATTAAAGCTACCTTGAGGAGCATAATTCATGCCATCCGCTTTACTCATTTACTATTTATCCCCCTTTATTTGGTGATTCAGCAATTCGTTTTTGCAAATGTTCATTAAATAATTCTTCATCTATCGGCATATCTACCCAATCGTCTAACCACGTAGATAATAACATTGCATTGGAAATCATTAAACCTTTAATTCCTTCTTCACCAGGAGCAATTAATGGCTCATCATGTAAAATAGCATTAACAAAGTTTTGCATAATACCTTTATGATCAGGATTTGTTCCGACTATAGGAACTTCACACGTCCAACATTCTGGACTACCAAATCCACCAGTAAAGCGTTTGTTAAACTCTGTTTCGGATTCACGTAAGCGCCAAAACGTCAACTTACCATCTTCAATGACAACTTTTCCTCGATCTCCAACTACTTCATAACGATTCGTTCCTGGTGTCTCACCTGTAGTCGTTACAAAAACACCTGTCGCACCATTTTCATATTCTACAAACGCTGTCACATCATCTTCGACTTCAATGTTGCGATGTTTTCCAAAGTAACAAAATGCGCGCACACGTTTAGGCATCATATCGACTGTCCATTGCCACAAATCCAGTTGATGCGGATCTTGGTTAAGCAATACACCTCCGCCTTCTCCCGCCCATGTCGCTCGCCAGCTACCAGAATCATAATAACTTTGCGTTCTATACCAGTTCGTTATAATCCAATTCGTTCTTCTAATTTCTCCTAATTCTCCACTATCGACTAGATCTTTCAACTTTTGATAGATTGGGTTAGTACGTTGATTGTACATCATACTAAACTTTACATTTGTTTTTTCCCATGCTTCATTCATTTCTCTTACTTGTTTTGTATACACACCTGCTGGTTTTTCTACTAGCACATGCAAATTACGTTCAAAACATGCAATCGATAATTCAGGATGTGAATAATGTGGTGTTGCAATTAATACAGCATCAATTTCTCCACTATCAAGCATAGCGTTCGGATCTGCATAACGTAAAACTTGTTCACCTAATTGTTCTTCCGCCCATTTTAAGTTACTTTCCAATTTATCACAAACAGCAACTAAAGTTACTCCTGTCACTTCTCCTGCTTGCAAATAACGAATATGCCCTTTTCCCATATTACCAACACCAATAATACCTAATCGTACATTTTGCACAGTTGACCTCTCCTTTGATTGCCAGTATATTAATCATCTTCTCATTCAATGATAACAAATGATAGTATAAGCAACTTCACTTGCATTATCTAATATTGCCTTTAATTTGACTGTAATTGATGTATAATAAAACTACAGAAAGAAGGAGGACTTAACATTGCGATTTGATCCTACAGGACATCAAGCATTTTCCATTGGAACGAGGCAAGACTACAACCCAACATTGTACTATCATACCCATACCCAATATGAAATATATTATTTCTACGGAGATAAGGCAAATTATTTGATCAATGATCGAATTTACGTACTTGAGCCTGGTGATCTTATTTTAATGCATGGCATGACACTGCACAAAGCTCACGTTGAACCGGATATTGCTTACAAACGAACGACTATTCACTTTGATCCGTATTATTTCACAAAGTTTATGCAACCTGCTTACGCCAATGATCTACTAGCTCCTTTTCGCAAATTACACAATCTAAGATTACAACTACGCGGCGAACAGAAAGAAATGGTTGAACAATTGATAGAACAGATGGAAACGCTATTTTCACAGAAAACTTCCTATTCATTACAACGTTTTCAAACTTATTTGATTGATTTGATGATTATTATTAATCAACAATGTGAACAACCTTTACAAGCAATTGAGCAATTTCCATCTACAAAGGAAGAACATGTGCAAAGCATCATTACGTACATCGAGAAAAACTTTCGTGAACAGTTTACTTTAGAAGATTTGCAAGATGAATTACATTTAAGTAAATATTATTTAGCTAAAACCTTCAAAGAAATTACGGGCACAACTATATTTTATTTTTTAATGCAACGTAGAATATATGAAGCAAAATTAAAGCTGATCGATAGCCAAATGCCCATCACTGATATTAGCTATGAAGTAGGCTTTAAACACCCTTCTCACTTTAGCAGAGCATTCAAGCAACATACAGAGAAGACAGCAGAACAATATCGCAAAGAAAACCAACGTACTATTCAACCTGCCAAACCACTAATGGCTGAACGCGCTATATATGAATCTAACAAAAAAAATTAACTCCATTAGATTAAATCTAAGGAGTTAATTTTTTGTATGTGTATGTGTACATATTTTATTATTTAATAGTTTACATCATAAGCTTGTGCAATATAGATTGTACGACTTAACCTTGTAGAAGCAATTGTTCTGGATCTTCTAACATTGCTTTTACTGCTACTAGGAAACGAACAGCTTCACTACCATCTACAATACGATGATCATAAGATAGAGCAATGTACATCATTGGTCTATTTTCCATTCTTTCTTCGTCAATAGCAACCGGTCTAATTTGGATTTTGTGCATACCTAGAATACCAACTTGTGGTGTATTCAATATCGGTGTAGACAACAAGGAACCAAATACTCCACCATTCGTAATCGTAAAGCTACCACCTTGCAAATCATTCAACGAGATTGTATTCGTACGAGCTTTTTGTGCTAGCTCGCCAATCGTACGCTCAATTTCTGCAAAGCTTAGACGATCTGCATCACGAACTACCGGAACAACTAATCCTTCTTTTGCAGAAACCGCAATACCAATATCGTAGAATTTCTTCACGACAATGTCATCGCCATCAATCTCTGCATTAAGTAATGGAAATTGCTTCAATGCTCCAACTACTGCTTTTGTAAAAAATGACATGAAACCTAAATTCACTTCGTTTTTCTCGGAGAATGATTGCTTATGACGTTTACGTAAATCTAAAATAGCTGACATATCTACTTCATTAAATGTTGTAAGCATTGCAGCTGTATGCTGTGCTTCTACCAATCTGCTAGCAATTGTAGCACGACGACGTGACATTCGCTTACGCTCTACTGGCTTAGCATCATTAACAGCAGCAGATGCTGATGGTGCACTAGCAGCTTTCGGTGCAGCTGTAGGCGCTGGTGAAGTAGCTTGTACATTATGTGCTCGTACATCATCAGGGAATATTCTACCAATAGAGTCTTTCCCTTGTACTTGTGTCAAATCTATTCCTTGTTCACGAGCAAGCTTGCGAGCTGCTGGTGTTGCATTGACTGATGCCGCAGTTGATGATACAGCTGCTGGTGCAGTTACTTGTTGCTCAGAAGCAGCTGCTGCTGCTTTAGGCTCAGTTGTTTCTGTCACTGCTTGAGGAGCAGCAGCTTCTTTAGCTGGTGCTGCCGAAGCAGCACCAATGATACCAATTGTTTCACCAACTAATACTACATCGCCTTCTTGCTTTAGAACAGATGCAACAGCACCACTTTCATCTGCACTAATTTCGATATTAACTTTATCTGTCTCAAGTTCTAGCAATACGTCACCTTGATTAACGTTATCGCCTTCTTTTACATACCATTTTGTAATGGAACCTTCTGTGATTGAATCGCCTAATTCTGGAACGATAATATTTGCCATCTATGTCTACCCCCTGACCAAATTCGATTCGAATGGCTGGCCATTCAAAGCGGAAGAAATAATAGTTTGTTGTTCAATCGCATGTACTTCTTGATGACCACTCGCAGTACTAGAACGATCTGGACGACCAATATATCGAACTGCCACTTTATCTGAAGTAAGTGCACGTAAACGTGGTTCCATATAACTCCACGAACCTTGGTTTTTCGGTTCTTCTTGTACCCAAACGATTTCCTCTAGTTTACTAAACTGTTTAATAATGCGGTCCAATTCAGCATGTGGCAATGGATATAGTTGTTCTACGCGAGCTACTCGCAACCAATCGAACTGCTCATCTCCACGTGAGGATAGCGCTTCTGCTATATCAATCGTAATTTTTCCAGAACCAAGCAATAACCGTTTCACTTTATCTCGGGTTGCTTTTGGTTCAGTTAGACTAAATTGCGGCAATACTGGTTTGAAACTGCCTTCACTAAACTCCAAACCATGCGATGCAACTCTTGGATTACGAATTAAACTTTTTGGAGCCATCAAAATAAGTGGACGTACATTTTCACTTTTTAGCATAGCCGCTTGTTTCCGCAATAAATGGAAATAGTTTGCTGCTGATGTAAGATTTGCAACAGTCCAATTGTTATCCGCAGATAACTGCAAGAAACGTTCCAAACGCGCACTAGAGTGCTCTGGTCCTTGTCCCTCGTAACCATGCGGTAACAATACAGCAATACCAGATTTTTGCGACCATTTTGCACGACCAGCAGCTATAAACTGATCAAAAATTACTTGTGCAACGTTGGCAAAGTCACCATATTGCGCTTCCCATATAACAAACGTTTCTGGCGCAAATACATTGTATCCATATTCAAAGCCAAGTACCGCTGTCTCCGATAGTGGACTATTATAAACGGCAAAGGATGCTTTCGCTTGCGATAATTGATGTAGTGGCGTAAATTTAGCTCCAGTAACTGCATCATTAAGCATAATATGACGATGTGCAAACGTCCCACGTTCTGAATCTTGCCCGCTTAGTCGAATTGGTGTTCCATCAGCAACGATGGTAGCAAATGCCAACGCTTCGGCATGAGCCCATTCAACCTTTTCACCATCATCAAGCGCAGTTGCTCGACGTTGCAAAATACGTTTTAATTTCGGATATTCTGTAAATCCTTCTGGACGATTTAATAATTCCATATTGATTTCTTTTAATTTTTCTAAAGGTACAGTTGTCGCTACATCTTCCGCCACAATAAAGCTAGCATCTTCTCCATGATGTTTCACTTTCTTACCATCATTAGATTTGATACTTTCATAAGCCGATTGCAACGCATGCATTGTTTTTTGACGCAATTGCTCCACTTGTACTTCATCAAGTGATTTGTTCGCCAACAAGTGTTTGCTATAAATAGTAGCCACTGTTGGGTGGTTGCGAATATTGTTATACATTAGCGGCTGTGTTACATCCGGATCATCCATTTCATTATGACCATAGCGGCGGTAACCTACCAAATCTATAACGAATCCTTTATTGTATCGTAGTCGATACTCACAAGCGAGTCGTACTGCAGCCAAGCAAGCTTCTGGATCATCCGCATTAACGTGAACGATCGGAATATCAAAGCCTTTGGCTAAATCCGAAGCATAATGAGTAGAGCGAGAATCTACGCTATCTGTCGTAAAACCAAGTCGGTTATTAGCAATAATATGCAGAGTTCCACCATTACGGTAACCTTTCAACTTGTTAAAGTTAAGCGTTTCTGCAACAATTCCTTCACCGATAAATGCAGCATCTCCGTGTACACAAATAGTTACTGCGCCGTTCGTATCAACAGTTGGGAATCCTGGCATATTTCGCTCTTCTTGAGCGGCACGAGTAAACCCTTCAACTACTGGATTAACAAACTCCAAGTGACTTGGGTTGTTCGCCAGTATAACATTTGTACGAACCGTTTCACCATCACGAACAGCTCGATCGGCTCCGAGGTGATACTTCACATCGCCGGACCAACCAAAATTAATACCAATAGATCCTTCTGAAGGACCAAGCTCTTTATTCGGAGAATGATGAAATTCAGCAAAAATTTTCTCATATGGTTTGCCCAATACGTGAGTTAACACATTCAAACGACCACGATGAGCCATACCAATTAATATATGATGCGCACCATCATGAGCTACAGCACGTACGATTTCATCTAGCACAGGTACAAGCATATCTACACCTTCGATAGAGAATCGTTTTTGCCCAACAAATGTCCGGTGAATAAATCCTTCGAACTGCTCTACTTGCATCAATCGCTCAAGCAGTGCTTCTCTCTCTCTGTTGGAAAGCGGAGCTGGAAAAGTAGCAGATTCGGCTTGCTTATGAAGCCAATCACGTTCTTGCTCATCATGAATATGCGTAAATTCATACGCAGCAGAACGAGTATATATTTCTCGTAAACGAGAAATAGCATCCCAGCCATTTTTCATATCACTTGTTGCATTATGCCAAATTAATGAAGCTGGCATTGCTGACAAATCTTCTTTGGTCAAACCAAATGTAGACGGTTCCAGTAAAGCTGTATCCGCTGTCGGACTTAAATTAAGTGGGTTAATATCCGCCGCCAAATGACCATATCTACGAATATTTAGCATTAATTGATGAGCCGCTACTACTTTTTCTAGCGCTTTAATATCAAGCGGACTACTTGCCGTCTTAGCTTGATTAGCGACTATCGGTTCACGCTGTAAGTCGTTACTTGCAGTAGAGGTAGTCGGTGGCGCTCCCCAAAGCTCGAATTGCTCTCTTACTGATGGCTCCACTTTTGATGGATCGATCAAATAAAGTTCATACTGTTCTTGCACATAACCTAAATTGGGGCCATAATAACTTTTCCAAGGCGAAAGATTGCTCTCTTCATTGAAGCTCATTGCAGAAATTTCCACCCTCTCTGATAATAACCATCCTATATTTTTCACAATAGTAATTGATGCAACGACGATTATACATGCTTAGTACATGATAATCTAACTGTTCCAACCGTATCAGAAAGCGACAATACAATGATCACAGACAAAAACTTGTTAATCACGTCATGTCGCTTTCTGCAGAAAGAACCAACTTATCAGATGACTTCATAAATATTTCATAATTTAATCATGCAATAAGTTATTGCATATATTATCTTCATTGTAGTACAATACGTCGATTGCTTCCATACTCATATTAGCATAGGTTTCATCACTTTCAAGCATCAATTAGTTGTTAATTATTCTTATCATCGACATATTTACAGTTTTTCATAAGGAAGTTGATAATAATTCCACCAACGTGCGTACCATTACACCGGTACCACCTTTCGTTTCATATTTCCGATTACTGCCAAGCCATGCAGTTCCAGCAATATCTAAATGCACCCACGGCAAGTTTTCAGCAAAATGACCAACAAACAACCCGCCGGTTATCGTACCCGCTTGTCTCCCGCCAACATTTTTCAAATCAGCAGCTTCACTTTTCAATAACTTTTTATACTCATCATAAGCAGGTAATGGCCAGATTCGTTCGCCAGTTTTGTTCGAAGCTGCAATTAACTGTAGCAACAAAGGCTCATTATTCGTAATTGCTGCCGATGCTTCTATACCAATCGCCACAGACACCGCTCCGGTTAATGTTGCTACATCAATAATTTTGGTAGCTCCTCTAGCAATCGCAACTGTCAACCCATCCGCCAGCACTAATCTACCTTCTGCATCAGTGTTCACTACTTCAACCGTATAACCACTCATCGTTTGTATCACATCACCTGGCTTTAAAGCCCGATCTGATGGCATATTCTCTGCCGTTGGTATAACAACAACTACGTTTATAGCTGCTTTCAATGTAGCAAGTGCTTTTATAGCGCTTAACACAGCTGCTGCACCGCCCATATCAGATATCATTTCTTCCATTCCAGCAGCCGTTTTCAACGAAATACCACCCGTATCAAACGTAATACCTTTACCGACTAGTCCATATACCTCTTCGCTATCTGGGTTTCCTCTATAGTGCATGACGATCATCCGAGGTGGGTTCACACTACCTTGCCCTACACCAAGCAAACCACCCATACCTAGCTCTGCGGCTGTCCATTCATCCATCACTTCAATATCTAGTTCCAATTCGAGCGCTATTCGCTCTGCCTCTTCTGCTAAAAGTTCCGGTGTTAGTTCATTTCCAGGCTTATTTACCAAATCACGTGCAAAGCCTACTGCCTCCGTTATAACTTGCGCACGGTTCATCGCTTGCTCCCATGCCGCTTGGTCAAACCATGTCGGAACTACTTCTTCATCCGCCCACTCCGGTACCAGTGTTAGCTTATCCAATACGAATCGTTCGTCCATTTCTTTCTTCCATGCCACTCGTGTATGTAACGTCAACAACAGCCCTTCCATTACTGCTTGCACAATTGCTGCGCTGTCTTCCACCGATATCGTTCCCATATTTTGTTCGACTTCTGCAAATATACTTTCTTTCAAAATAAGTTGTATCGTTTTTGCTTGTATCGCTTTTGCCGCTCGAGCTACACCCGCTGCCATTACTCTCCATGCTTCTAAATACATATCTTCTCTATTTTCTAAATATGCGAAAACAACATAGTTTGCAGAAAGCATACCGTAAGTTGGTAACGTTAACGTCGCTTCACTTGCACATTTAAACTGCCCGCTAACTATTGCTTTTTGCACTTGCTCATTAATAGCCGCTACACTAGTTAACGGTTCCGTTGCCATATGATCTATACTATTTTTAGTCACCACATAAACAATGACATCTACTGATTGTTCCAATTGTTCGTTTTCTTGATACATTAATGTTGTCTGCATTTCCATCATCCCTTCAATTGGTTCACTTTATTTAATATACTATTTATTTAATCAATTCATTATTAGTTTACCATATAAAAAAAGAGTCGAGGCACTTTCCTCCACTCTTTCTTCGTTTTATGTAAGTAAGGGCAAGCTAATTACAAATACCGTTCCACAATTTTCAATACTGTTCACTCTAATAGACCCACCGTGGTTCCTTATGATGCGTTCACTAACCGATAAACCTAATCCTGTACCTGTTGACTTGGTCGTGTAAAATGGTTCGAACAACTTACTCATTGTAGCTTTATCCATACCTTTTCCATTATCTTGAATCGTTATTTCAGCAAAGTTACCGTTGCTGTTAACTTCCACTGTAACTTTACTTCTATGGAATTCATCCGTCATTTGTACCGCTTCCAAAGCATTTCTCAAAATATTAAGTACAACCTGCTTCATCTGCTTTACATCAATAGATACAAATAAATCAGTAACTAACTGGTTAAATATTAATTCGCAATTTTGCATTAACGCCTGCCCATCAATTAAAACGATTGCATCGTGCAGCAAACTGTTAATTGAAGCATTCTCTTTCATCGGCGCACTCGGTTTTGAAGAATTTAAAAACTCATGAATAATGTCATTAGCACGATCGATTTCTGACAGTATAATACGAGCATAGTCTTCCTTACCAATATCATAGAGATAAGGTCTAATAAGTTGAATAAAGCCTCTAATGCTTGTTAATGGATTACGAATTTCATGGGCAATAGAAGCAGATATCTTTCCCAGCATCGCTAGCTTTTCATTTTGCAATGCACTTTGTTCGACGAGTCTAAACTCCGAAACATCTTTTAAACTGAACAAGTAATCTCCTTCTAAAGGATCACCACATGTAAGCGTTGCCTCCAATTGCCTACCATCCACATATCGAAACTCATAACTAGTACGTTCTTTCAAAACCATTTCACGATACACTTCGATCATAATTAGTTTCAAAGAACTATCAAGTTCGGAATGAAACAATAATTGCTTCATCGTTAAGCCATACAACAACTTATCAGGAATTTGTAATAACTTCATTAGTTGATTATTAGCAAACGTTAACCTTCCCTTACTATCGAATAAAGCAATACCGTTGTCCATTTGTTGCAGAACGTTTTCATATTTGTTTTTTATTTTTTCTGTGAACGGATCTTTTATAATATGCAACTCTCTTATGGCAGTGGTCAGTTCAGTTTTGTGATTAAATGAGGGATGTAACATCACTTCATCTTTTGTCCCGATGTTTGGTTCGAAAAACTGCATGCTGTTGCTTTCATTACTGGACAAATAACTAGTTTCCATCATTTCCATAAAAAAAACAAACGAACGATCATACAATTCAACGACTTTTGTGGGATCTGCATTTACAGCCAGCGACTTTGTACACTCATCATGTATAAATAATACTGTGTCTAGATCAATTCGAGCAAACCGCTTTCCTATCTTATTGGCTCTAATTAGCGACGCTTCCCCTCCATAGCGCACATACTCGGCAAGCGCCGGGAAATAATACTCTTTTAAGATCTGCAACGACCTCTCCTCCCGGACAACATTCACGCATATGGACAACGAATCCTATCTATCTATTATAATGTGTTATTTTACAAACTCTGTCAATCAGAGATTATGTCGAATGAAGGTACTATTTTCTTTGTTTGTTCGTCAAGTTATCATATCTAAATTAATATTTTTACTCCAGTAAGTAGTAAATTTTCTCATTATTTTAGTTTTTATCGCACAATAATTCGATTTTAATACCACTTTCCTGAAAAATGTTAACTTTTTTATCCACATATTCTTCAAATTAATCTTTCAATCGACAAATTTTATGATGAAATATTATTCTAGTAAACTATCAAAAAACTTATTATTAATATCTTTCCTCTTTACCTATGCAACATATTACGCCGACTATTCAACAATTGCAGCCTGCGCTTCAATGCATATTTCCAGCCTTTATCATCGATTTGCTCAGCAAAGTTTAATAGATCCAGCGCCATATCAATTTGATTATAAATAATAACGTGTGTATCCTCATCTTCATGGTTCACACAATTTTCTAATAGCACCTCGTAAGAACAATCGATGTAATCGTTGAAATCAACGTCTACTGCGCCATCATTACTAGAAAACTCCGCTAATAATTCATAATCTTCTCGGATAATATAATGAACTTCCACTCGTTGACAGACAATGCAATATAACACAGGCACGTGATGAATATAGGATTGCTGATGAAACATTGTTCCTCTCGATCCTAACATACTTGCCCCACAACAAAAACTCATCGCCCAATCCCCTTTCAGAGCTCCATTTATTTCATTACTGATGCATATTCAACTTGCTTTGTCCTCATTCCGTTAGATTTATATTATTCACACCACTATTAAACGCAAAAAAAGACGGCATAGTTCAGCAACTTCGCTGTTCTACACCGTCTATTTTGTCGTTAGCTATTTCAAATTCTGACGTATTATTATTTTTTCATTGCAGCAATAATCAAATCACCCATTTGGCTTGTGCTTAGTGCTTTGCTTTTATCTACTGCAATATCCGTTGTACGGTTACCCGCATTAAGTACTTCTTCTACCGCATCTTCAATTGATTTTGCTGCATCATGATAACCAAACGTTAGTCTAAACATTAGCGCTACCGATAAAATCGTTGCGATTGGATTAGATATCTCTTGACCAGCAATATCTGGAGCTGAACCGTGTACAGGCTCATATAGGCCAAAGCTACCTTCACCTAATGATGCAGACGATAGCATTCCGATAGAACCTGTTAACATCGCTGCTTCATCACTCAAAATGTCGCCAAACATATTTTCTGTTACGATAACATCAAAGCTCGACGGACGGCGTAGCAACTGCATTGCACAGTTATCTACCAAAATATGTTCTAGTTCCACTTCTGGATATTCTTCCGCTACGCGAATAACTACTTCACGCCACAAGCGAGATGTTTCCAGCACGTTTGCCTTATCAACAGAAGCTAGTTTTTTGCCACGAGTCATTGCAATGTCAAATGCTTGACGAGCAATTCTTTCTATTTCTTGTACACTGTATGCACACGTATCTACTGCTTCTTCGCCATTTGCACCTTCACGACGGAATTTTTCACCAAAATAAATTCCACCAGTCAATTCACGAACAACGATTAGATCAGTACCTTCCAACACTTCTGGCTTCAATGTCGACGCTTCTTTCAAGCAATCAAATACGTTTGCTGGACGAATGTTAGAAAACAATCCTAATTCTTTTCTAATTCCCAATAGCCCTGTTTCTGGACGTAATTCTTTAGAATTATTATCCCATTTCGGTCCACCAACTGCTCCTAACAATACAGCATCTGCTGATTTACAAAGGTCTAGCGTTTCCTGCGGAAGCGGTGTTCCTTTCTCATCAATAGCGATTCCACCGAACAAACCGTGCTCCGTTTCAAATTTATAACCAAACAGTTCTTCTGTTTTTTGCAATACTTTCAATGCTTCGCCCACTACTTCTGGACCAATACCGTCTCCACCGAGAACAGCTATTTTTTTCACTTCTGACATAATTTTCAGCACTCCTTGTCTCATTCTCACTCTATTATCATTTGTACCATACATTACTTATGATTACAAAGATATAAAAACTATTTAGATTATAGGCTGTATCTATAGAGCAGCTCTTTTTCGCTATCATAACATAGCCATTTACAAGAAAAGACAGTACATGTAAGTCATACTTTCATGTACCGTCTTCCTATAAACTACGAGAAAAGTGTCTGCCTCTTGCTTACTTCTTGATCCAGTGCATCAATTCGCGAAGTTCTTTACCAGTTTGCTCGATTGGATGTGCCGCTTCGTTACGACGAGTAGCTGTAAGCATAGCACCACCTGATTGATTTTCAAGGATAAAGTCACGTGCAAAACGACCAGATTGAATATCTTCAAGTACACGTTTCATTTCTTTTTTCGTTTCGTCAGTTACGATACGAGGTCCAGTTACATAGTCACCATATTCTGCTGTATTAGAGATGGAATCACGCATAGTAGCTAGTCCACCTTCATACATCAAGTCAACGATTAGTTTCAATTCGTGTAGACATTCGAAGTAAGCCATCTCTGGTGCATAACCAGCTTCAACAAGTGTTTCGAAACCAGCTTTTACTAGAGCAGTAGCTCCACCACATAGAACAGCTTGCTCACCGAACAAATCTGTTTCTGTTTCTTCTTTGAAAGAAGTTTCGATTACGCCAGCACGTGTACAACCGATACCTTTTGCGTAAGCTAGACCGATTTCTTTTGCTTTACCACTTGCATCTTGATGAATAGCAATAAGACCTGGAACACCAAATCCTTCTTCATAAGTACGACGAACCATATGTCCTGGTGATTTTGGAGCAACTAGAAATACGTCTGTTTCGTTACCAGCAACGATTTGACCGTAATGTACGTTAAAGCCGTGTGAGAACATAAGTGCTGCACCTTTTTTAAGGTTTGGAGCAATTTCTTCTTTATATACTTTTGCCTGAGTTTCATCAGGAAGTAGTATTTGTACAACGTCAGCAAGTTTAGTAGCTTCGCTAACAGATAGTACTTCAAAACCATCTTTTTTAGCTGTATCTGCTGATTTACCTGGGCGAAGACCGATAACTACCTTCACACCGCTATCACGCAAGTTTTGTGCTTGTGCATGACCTTGACTTCCGTACCCGATTACTGCAATTGTTTTTCCTTGTAGTACGCCTAAATCGGCATCTTTTTCATAATACAATGTAGCTGACATAATTATAATTTCCTCCTTTAATGTAACCCTCTTGAGCGGGCGTACTAACAGGCAACATCCAGCTTATCTACTCGTTACCTAGTAGCACGCCCGCTCAAGATAGTATAACAATCATTATAGCTTGATCATCTATTTTTTGCACGATAGATCATCTATCGTTTTACTTAGAATTTCCACGATTTAATGCTGTCACTCCGGTGCGTGATAATTCACGAATACCATATGGCTGTAGTAGCTCCACCATCGCATCAATTTTGGTCGTTTCGCCCACAACTTGTACCATGAGTGAATGAGTTCCGATATCTACTACAGAAGCACGGAACGTTTCAACTACCCCAAGTAATTCTGGACGAACTGAAGGTTCTGCATTTACTTTGATAAGCGCAATTTCTCGTGCTACTATAGCATTTGCACTCAAATCAATAACTTTAATAACATCGATTAGTTTGTATAATTGTTTTGTAATCTGCTCTAGCGTGCGCTCATCACCATCTGTGACGATAACCATTCTAGACAATCCCGGCTCTTCACTCGCTCCTACTGTAATGCTTTCGATATTGAAGCCGCGGCGTCCGAACAAACCAGCTACTCGCTGTAATACGCCCGGCTGGTCATTAACGATGACTGCGATCGTATTTTTCTTCATCATTCCGCATCCCCCATTATCATTTGATCAATCGTACTACCTTGCGCAACCATCGGAAAAACATTTTCATCACGATTAACGACAAAATCTACTACTACTGGTCCATCATGACGAAGTGCTTCTTCCCAAACAGCTTTTGCTTCCTCTTTATTCGTCGCACGTAATCCTTTTACGCCATATGCTTCAGCCAATTTAACAAAATCTGGGCTACCAGCAAGATCAATATGACTAAAACGATTTTCGTGAATTAACTCTTGCCATTGGCGAACCATTCCAAGTACTTGATTGTTAATAATAACAACCTTCACCGGTATTTTATTGATCGCACAAATTGCTAATTCTTGCGCACACATTTGCATGCCGCCATCACCGTTGATCGAAATAACAACCCGATCAGGATTGGCCATTTGTGCACCGATAGCAGAAGGGAATCCGAAGCCCATCGTTCCAAGACCACCAGATGTCACCCATGAACGTGGTTTGTTAAACGGATAATATTGCGCCGCCCACATTTGATGCTGTCCAACGTCTGTTGTTACTATTGCATCACCGTTTGTCGTTTGATGAATATGCTCAATTACCCATTGTGGTTTCAACACTTCTTCTGAATCGTTGTACGTATACGGGAATTCAGCTTTGGAATCTCGTCTTGACTGTCTCCACTCATCAGCAAGTGTCGCTTTACTTACTAGTGTATTTAGTTGTGTAAGAACAGTCTTTACATCACCAACGATAGGGATATCTGTCGGAACATTTTTCCCGATTTCTGCTGGATCAATATCGATATGAACTATTTTTGCTTTTGGCGCAAAACCGTCTAATTTACCTGTCACACGGTCATCAAATCTAGCTCCGATATTGATTAACAAATCTGCATTTTGTAAAGACAGGTTCGCAGTATACGTGCCATGCATTCCCGGCATCCCTAACCACAAATCATTGCCACTCGGGAAAGCTCCTAGTCCAAGCAATGTCGTCGTAATCGGAATTTCTGTTGTGGTAACAAACTCTAACAATTCCTCATGTGCGCCAGAATAAATAACACCGCCACCAGCTAATATAATCGGTTGTTTCGCTTCTTTAATCGCTTTTGCTAACTTATCCAATTGAAGCTTGTTTGGAGAAATCGTCGGATTATAACCGCGAATATTGACCGATGTAACTGGCTCAAATAACATTTTTGCTGCTGATACATCTTTTGGTATATCGATTAATACTGGACCTTTGCGACCGGTATTGGCAATATGAAACGCTTCATGAATAACACTTGCCAAATCCTTCACATCTCGCACCAGATAACTATGCTTCGTTATTGGCATTGTTATTCCTGTAATATCCGCTTCTTGAAACGCATCCGTTCCAATAAGAGATGAAATAACATTACCAGTAATAACTACAAGTGGAACCGAGTCCATATAGGCAGTAGCAATACCAGTAACTAAATTGGTTGCTCCCGGACCTGATGTCGCTATACATACACCAACTTTTCCACTTGCCCTTGCATATCCATCCGCTGCATGGATAGCTCCTTGTTCGTGCCTTGTCAATAAGTGATTGAAGTCTGGATTCCCGTGCATCGCATCGTAAATATACAACACTGCTCCACCAGGATAACCAAACACACAATCTACACCTTCCAGTAGTAAACTGCGCAGTAAAATTTCTGACCCAGACACTACTTCAGGTTTCGATAATCTTTCCATTAATTCTGCTTTCGACTTTAGCGTTGCATCTTGCGTTGCCATTAGTCATCCTCCTCTCAAGAAAAAAAAGCCTTTCGTTCCTCTTGCTTCAATACTGAAGCGAAGAGGGACGAAAGGCTGTGCTTCCGTGGTACCACCCAAATTCATTGCTATCTTGCGATAGACAATCTCAATAAGTAACACAAATAAATGTGTATTACTTTGGGCACTGTAACGCTTGCCTTGCGATTTCCCCTAATAGGTTAATACTTTTCAGGGAAACAGCTCCGAGGTGAGCTCGTAGAAAAGGGATTTTGGCGATGGTTTCAGCTAATCCAACCGCTCTCTGATCAAAAGGGCCCTTGACACTTCGTCCTCATCATTGCTGATACATTATGCGATCTACAGATCGAGATAATAACAATATCTTGTAACACTTTAGACTATTATATGCTGTTACTAGCTATCCGTCAAGCATTAGCATATGCAATTTTACCAAAAACCATACGAATCATTATAACCATAATGACCTTGATTTCCGCAGTCACCTTTTCCACAGCCACCGCCAAAATTAGCAGATGCTCCCCAAGCAATGGCACCGATCGCAATAATACCTAATAGCGTAAGGGCGATAATACACTTGGTATGAACTTTTTTTCCTTTTCGACTACTTTTCGATCTGCTCGGCGATATATAAAGCGTATTGCCTTGTATTTTTACTAATTTTCCAGAAACGACTTTACCGTTTTTCTGTACGGCGTATATCTTTTTTCCGACCAACTTACGCGCACGCTGTTTGGTAACGGTATTTTTCATCATTTTCCTCCTCCTTTTCTACACTATCCTCTAGCGTATGTTTTGGAGGAACGAAATGCTTGTTCATTCGTCTCTAGTTGTCCATAATATAAAAAAACTGCCTCTCTTCTCCAAGCAATGCTGGAGTGGATAGACAGTTTGATCTATTCAGAAAACGATACGTTCACTGAACTAAGAAGCGTTAATTTTTTGTTTTGCTACAGTAGCTAGTGAATTGAAAGCACCGATATCATTAACAGCTAGTTCAGCCAAAATTTTACGGTTAACTTCTACACCAGCAAGACGCAAGCCATGCATAAATTTGCTGTATGACAAGCCATTGATACGAGCAGCCGCGTTAATACGAACGATCCATAGTCTACGGAAATCGCGTTTTTTGTTGCGACGATCGCGGTATGCATACATTAGTGATTTATTTACTTGCTCTTTTGCTGTTTTAAACAGACGATGTTTCGAGCCAAAATAACCTTTGGCTAATTTCATAATTTTCTTACGACGACGAGCACGGACAAATCCGCCTTTAACTCTTGCCATGAAAGGAACCCTCCTGTTAGTAAGTGTTGCTTACTTCACCTATTATTTTTTCAAATTTCCTAATTGTTGTTTCAAACGACGTACATCGCCAGCTGCCATAAGCGGTTGCGTACAAAGTACACGTTTTTGACGAGCTGATTTATGAGAAAGCAAATGGTTACGATATGCTTTATAACGTTTTACTTTACCAGTACCAGTAATTTTGAAGCGGTCTTTTAGACTGCTATGTGTTTTCATTTTAGGCATGTCTCAATGTTCCTCCCTGATTTTCACTACAAAATTAATTAGTCTTAGGAGCAAGGATCATAATCATATTACGACCTTCTAGCTTCGGAGTACGTTCTACCATACACATATCTTCAACTTCTTTAGCAAGGCGCTCCAATATTTTCCTGCCAATATCTGCATGTGTAATTTCACGTCCTCTAAAACGTACAGAAGCTTTAACTTTGTCGCCATCTTTGAGAAACTTAACTACGTTACGAAACTTCGTTTGGTAGTCATGTTCTTCAATGTTAGCTCGAAACCATACTTCTTTCACATCAACAACTTTTTGATTTTTACGAGCTTCTTTTTCTTTCTTTTGCTGCTCATAACGGAATTTTCCGTAGTCCATAATACGACAAACAGGTGGTTTTGCTGTTGGCGCTACGTTAACCAAATCAAGGTTAGCATCAACCGCCATCTGTAATGCTTCACGAATCGGTGTAATACCGATTTGTTCCCCCTCTGGACCTACTAAGCGCACTTCTCTAGCCCGGATATCATCATTGACTTGATGTTCTCTGCTAATTGTGTGACACCTCCAATATTATTTGTAATCATATATGAAGATAAAGGATTTACCTTGCCTCTTCCCCTATAAAAACTAAAAAACGCAGGCTCTGAGAGAACCCGCGTTTAATAATCAATTGACACACACCACATACTAATTACTGAAGTTTTGCTAAAAACTTAGCTTAGATACGGAGCGTAACAGATTATAGCGAACCAGACAGCACTAGCTGCAAGGTGAGAAGCGGGTGCTTCTACTTAAGCGCAATATCTTTTACTAATATTACCTTGTATACTATAGCATAGTCCATTTCACTCTGTCAAACACTTTCTCTATTCGCCGCGTACTTCTTCTAAACGAAGCACTCTCGTGTGCCTCGTATGACTCCACGTCTTATTGTTCTGCGTAAAAAAGGCATATAATGTAATCGGCCACCAAGTAATTAAGAAAAGCGGTAATGTTAATAGCTGCATATACATTTTCCCATTAGTAACACCTTCAGCTTTAAGTGCAATCGGAAACTGTAATACCATAGCAGAAACAGCAACAGCTAATACCCACCACGGCAAGTGTTCATAAACCGTACTAATGGTATTCGCCCCAGGCAACATGTGATCCACCCAGTACCACGCCGTAAGAACAAAGCCAAGTAACGTATTATATACCGAAACTGTATAAACTGCTGCATCAAATTTCGTTATATTTCGTTCTTTAATACTCGCCCATAGTAATGGGAAAAAATATTTACGAGCGACAATAAAGTGCCCTTGCATCCAGCGCAATCTTTGTATGACAGATGCTTTTAAACTGACTGGCTTTTCATCGTACACTTTCGCATCATAGTTCAGTACAGGATATATTCCCCGTTCGACACAACGCATCGAAAATTCGAGATCCTCCACTAGACTAGTTGCTCCCCAACCCATCTCTTGTAACACTTTTGTCTCAAAGCACATCCCTGTACCACCAAGAAAATTGCTCATTTGCAAATTTTTCCGCGACAATTGCCATAATCGATTACAGTACCAATACGTAATGGCATAACCTGCTGTTATCCATGAATCATCCGGATTTTTCGTATCCAAATATCCTTGAATGACTTGTTTCCCCGCACACAAATCATCATTCATATGCTTGAGAAAGTCTTTTTCTACTAAATTATCGGCATCAAACATAACTACAGCATCATACTTTTCTGGCAAATCCCACAGTTTTTCTAACATCCATTCAATAGCATAGCCTTTTCCTCGTTGTTGCACATTTTTTCTAACAAACGCCTTCACACCATGCGCTTTAACAATTTGTTCCGTTTGATCCGTACAATTATCACAGATAACAAAAATACGATACAACTCATCTGGATAGTCCAATTGTTTCAAATTTTCGATCAAAGCGCCAATAACTGTTTCCTCATTGTGTGCTGCAACTAAAACAGCAAAAGACTTTTTTGGTGCTTGTCGCTCACTACTTTTATTTTTCTTTAGTCCAAACAGCGACAAACCAAATTGATAAACTGCAATAAACACAAGTAATATTTGCAATGTCAAAAACAAAGCCGAAGAAATCATACACGATGCCCCCTTATTTATTTCATTTATGGTTAGACCCTAGACCCATCATGGAATTTGCTCATCTGACCTTTATAAAAATAGAGCAATTCGAGTTTATTCTGCCCCAAAATCGAAATAATAAAAATTATTTTGCTATTTCAATAAAATATTGCTAGAAAGCAATGGAACTTTTGCAGCATTAGGTTTATACTCAACACATCATTACATGCTACAATTTATCGATCAGCTAACGAATCAATGTCCAGTTATTCCAATAAATGCTGGCAACAAGTTTAAAAGGAGGGCATGCAGATGGATAATTGGATTCAAAAATGGCGAGCACGTGAAGAGATTTTTTTCAATATTATGAATGAACGAAGACATGGCAGAAAACGTTATCGAATCATTAATCAATGGCTTAGTTTTATTACCCATACAGGCGGAGCAAGCTTTACACTTGCCGCTTCCTTAGTCATTGCTCTTATAGCAAATAAACAATGGAGTACAGCCGGCTGGCATTCTTTTTTGGCTGTCATCCTTAGTCATATCCCTGTTTTTTTAATTAAACGGTTTTTCAAAAGACTTCGTCCCTATCAATCGCTCGAAAAGGTATTTACTGGAAACAAATTATTAAAAGATCCTTCCTTTCCTTCCGGTCACACGACTGCTTCTTTCGCTTTTTTAACACCTTTAGCCCTTGGAAGCGGAGCAGTGGCATTTATCGTTTGGCCAATAACGTTGGTCATCGGCTTGTCAGTAGCTTGGTCACGTATGTATTTGGGACTGCACTATCCTTCTGATGTTATTGTTGGCATGTTTATCGGTAGTATTACCGGTTTGTGCGTTAGTTTGCTCGCAGGTCCTTTTCCATTTTAAATAAACAACTCAAAATAACCACCCTATCGCTGCTCGCTTGAGCAATATCAATAGGGTGGTTTCCTTTGTGAACTAATGCTTTTATATTTAATGACGTATAATACCAAAATATTTTGCTAAAAACTGTTCATATTGCTCACTTGACTGAGCTACCAATACTTCGACACGATCATTTGTAAATATACGAAACTCATCTCCATGAAGTGTGTTTCGACCATCGGCAGTACGAATGGCGACCATTGTAATTTGAGTAAAAATCGACGCAGGGCTATGCTCGCACCAATATGATGCCATCACATAATCTTTGGCAAGTTGTGGCTCTTCCGTAAACGAGTACAACCATTTCCAATCTCCACGTTTCCGCTCCAGCAATACCCAACCATACAAGGGATGTTGCTCCAACTTATAGCATTCGTCCCCTTGCTGCTGCTCTTCTGCTTCCACGAGTAAGATAGGAGTTTGTGGAACAATGCCGCCTACCCCTACATCACAAAGCCATCTTTCCCCTTCTGCTTCCACTACAAGTACTCGATGTCTTCTTTTAGGAGGTGGGTCTTCTTCATCTCGCCAAGATCCGGTAAAGCCTATCCGCTTTAAGTAATCATCAACGCTCAGATGAGGCTGCTCTTGCATCACAGTACCCTCCTACCTACACTCTATCAGCTATTTCACACTTGTATTGTTTCTCGAAACTTTCGGATCGCCTGCTCACCTACAGCTGCTTCTAATCGATAAATCGGCATTCCTTGTTCCATAAATTTCGATTCATATTCCGTAAATACTAAATCTTCACGTGGACCGTCTTTATGTAAATCAAGTGCAATATTGCCTAACTTCCATTCTAACTGCGCAAAGCTATTCAACGAAAATTCAAATAAAGAGCGAGAATCTGTTTTAAAATGAATTTCTCCACGATCATTTAAACTTTCTTTGTATTTATTTAAAAAGTTAGGATGCGTTAGGCGACGACGAGCATGCTTCGCTTTCGGCCACGGGTCACTAAAGTTCAAATAAATTCTTTCTAATTCATTAGCTGCAAATATCGTTTCGATCGATTCAATGTTCGCACGTAGTAATAGTAAGTTTGCTGGAGCCGCATTGTGTTGTTCTAGGTGAAGCTCCTTTCCCTTCTCACTCGCACGATATATAAGTTCGTCATACATATCGACACCTATAAAATTTATATGCGGGTAACGAACGCTCATTTCCGCTATAAAACGACCTTTCCCCATTCCTAGCTCTACATAAATAGGTTGATCGTTACCAAATAACTGCTGCCATTTCCCTTGATGTAAAGCACCATCGAGAACGACTAGTTCTGGTTGTGCTTGCAAAATTTCTAGTGCCCCTTTTTTCCCTCTTAAACGCATAGTAATCTATTTCCTCCTGCCGTAAATTTCAACTCATATCGAACTTATTATATCATTCTTCTTCCCGTTTACCTATCAATAATTACGCTGTTAATATGCTGAATACTAGCTACTTTGATACAAATGGATTTCCGGTCTCCCAAAATCGATAAGGATAATGTCTCGCCGCTCCACTATTTGGAATACCGATTCTTGGACCTATACTAATTTCCTCTACTTGTCTACCAACAGCAATAAATAACGGACGTTTTGTCGCATGATTTCCATAGTCGTTCATCGTAATACCTAGTGCTTTCGTCAGTTTCCCAGGACCATTCGTTAATTGATGTAACGATTTATCTAATCCACGTCGCTCCTGCATTAAGGATAAACCGATATGTGGTTCAACCGCCCGAATCAATACTGCTTCCGCTACTCCTACTGGTTCACAAACGATATTAACAAGACAATGGGTATGCATCGTGTAGGTGTACACATGTCCCGGCTCATGATACATTATTTCTGTTCTAGCCGTTCTACGATTGCCAAAAGAATGAGCGGCTTGATCAGCTACTCCAGTATATGCTTCTGTTTCGACAATCCACCCTGCTGCTATTCCTTGCTCTGTTTCTTTTACTAATAACATGCCAATTAACGACTGTGCTAAAGCTACTGTACTTTGTCCGAAAAACGATGCCTCTACTGGTACTAACGACATAAACAGCTCCTCCTATACGTTCTGCGTACTTACCACACATTATATATCTAGCCCCTATAGAACAGCCATTTCTATTTACATTTCTATTTATAAATTAACATTCCAATCTAATCATCTTGTTAGTCATCTCACACATGCACTTATTTTATGTAAATATACAGCAAAATGAGGCTGCTCTTACGGGACTCTGATGACCCTCGGAAGATAACCTCATTATAAAACAATATATGTTTGAACTCCGCTACTCTATGCAGAATCCGTACTTTGACTAGCAATTTGTTCCATAGCCAATTGTAATTTCTTGCGAGCAGATCGTTCTATAGAAAGATCCTCTCGAAACCTAACTCCGGTAAGTACCATCAGTTCCTTCTTCGTTAATGTTATTGTAATTTGTTCTTCACCACCGGGAACTTTTACATTACTGCTCATTAGATACCACCTCATCCATTCATTTCTTTATCGATTGGACTCATTCCTTTATACTTTCAATTATAACACTCTCTGTAAGGGTTTTCAAATGAATTGATTGATCATTTCACAACCTATTTTATTTTTTAACAAAGGTTTGTCATAGCATTTGCGAGTAATATTCGTTAAAATATATGAAGTTATAAGTGATTATAGAAAGGTGAATCTATTCCCTCATGCTAACTACTAACACCTCCAATACACCGTTATTATGGAGTGACAAACGATTCCACACGTGGAATTATGAAATGCGTGAGCAATTTGGACAAAAAGTATTTAAAGTGATGCTTGATGCCGGCTTTACATGTCCCAATCGGGATGGCACAATAGCCAAAGGCGGCTGTACCTTTTGTAGTGCACGAGGTTCAGGTGACTTCGCAGGAAGTCGTCGTGATGATTTGATTACACAATTCAATACTATTCGTGATCGACAGCATCAAAAGTGGCCCCATGCGCAATATATTGGTTATTTTCAAGCCTATACGAATACTTACGCTCCAGTAGATACATTGCGTGATTATTTTGAATCTATTTTACAACAACCAGGCGTAATAGGGTTATCCATTGCTACTCGACCCGACTGCTTACCTGATGATGTCATTGCCTACTTAGCTGAGCTCAATAAACGCACCTATTTATGGGTAGAGATGGGATTACAAACGGTACATGAATCTACATCTGAACTTATTAATCGAGCGCATGACACATCTTGCTTTACCGAAGCTGTCCAAAAACTACGAGCACATAACATTCGGGTTTGCGCCCATATTATTTATGGTTTACCAGAAGAATCTCACGAGATGATGTTGCAAACTGGGCAAGCTGTAGCCAATATGGATGTACAAGGAATCAAAATTCACTTGCTACATCTTATGCGAAAAACACCAATGGTGCGCCAATACGAGGCTGGTCTCCTGCGCTTTCTTGAACAGGATGAATATATCAAACTAATTGTTGATACGTTAGAATTTTTACCGCCGCATATGATTGTTCACCGACTTACTGGTGATGCACCGCGTGATTTATTAATCGGCCCCATGTGGAGTATGAAAAAATGGGAAGTACTTAACAGCATCGATGCTGAATTAAAAAGACGTGATAGTTGGCAAGGAAAGTATTGGAGGTAAACGATGGGGTTTTTATCTGTACTAAGCACCGCTCATCTTTGGATTAAACAGCGAGTACAAGTAGGCGAACCAGTAATTGATGCAACTTGTGGTACTGGTGTCGATACGTTAGCATTAGCGGAGTTAACTGGCAAACATGGCTTCGTCTATGCATTTGATATCCAGCAAACAGCAATTTTGCAATCCGAAAAACGATTAGCAGCTACGCCCAATTATGAATCTTTAGCATCTGTACAATTTATTAAAGGCAGCCACAGTAATATGAACGACTATATTAAAACAGAACATCAGCAAAACATCGCCGCCATTATGTTTAATCTCGGATATTTGCCTGGTGGCGATGAACAGATTATAACAGAACCAAGCAGTACGATTGCTGCACTAGAACTTGCTATCTCTTTACTTCGTAAAGGGGGTATAATAACATGTGTATTATATCCTGGTCATGCGGGAGGGGCAGAAGAAGCACAGCTCGTAGAAAGTTGGACACGACAACTTCCTGTTCATTTAGTACAAGTAGTGAAGTACCAACAAATGCAACGCGAACGTTCCCCCTACTTAATTGCAATCGAACGTAAATAATTTATCAATCTCTCATTTCTATTGAGATTTACACACTTTATGAAAATATTACATCACAGGATAGGAGAATAATTATGTTGATACAACCATACCCTTTACGCTTTACACCTTTACTAAAAGAACGAGTTTGGGGCGGCAATGCTCTGGAGCGATTTGGTCTACAACTACCAAACGATCATATTGGTGAAGGATGGATGATCGCCGATCACCCTAACGGTGTTACTACTGTAGAGAACGGGCCACTTGCTGGCAAAGGACTAGATGAGATTCGCCAAACTTATGGACAAACATGGTTCGGTACGAATGGCTCGACTAGCGACAACGGACGTTTTCCGCTTCTTATCAAGCTTTTAGATTGTAATGATGACCTATCTGTACAAGTACACCCGACAAACGATTATCAATATTTGCCTGAAGGTGAGCTTGGAAAAACAGAAATGTGGTACGTTTTGGACGCAAAACCTGGCGCACACATTATTTATGGATTACAAGAAAATATTACACGTGATCAGCTCGAAGCTGCAATCAACAATGGAACGATTATGGACACGCTCAATACCATTACGGTAAAAACAGGCGATGCTTTCTACATTCCTGCTGGAACAGTTCATGCACTTTGCTCCGGCATTGTTGTAGCCGAAATTCAACAAAATTCAGATACTACGTACAGACTATACGATTACAATCGTCCTGGTCTAGACGGTCAACTACGCGAACTGCATATTGAAGATTCTTTAAATGTCATTGCTTATGATGGAGCGGGTGCAACGTATACAGCAACAACCGACGTTGACAACAAACAGTGGCTAGAAATTGCCGCTTCGCCTTATTTCACTGTCCACTATGGTAAAGTAACCGATCAATGGCAACTGCAAACACCAGCAAATAGCTGTGTTATCCTCGTCATCGCTACCGGCGAAGGTAACATCATCTGGGGAGACCAATCTCTCTCCGTAACGAGCGGACAATGCTTGTTGCTACCAGCAACGCTAGGTTACTATCAGCTTACAGGAACGATGACTGTGCTACAGAGTACCATCCCTAATCAATAAGCAGCCATACGGCAACACCACAGGATAGATTTGTAAGAAAAAACGTACAAAGGGACTTCGGCAGACCGATGAAATGAGGGCTTTGTATGATAATTCATATAAACGGACTGGGATTGACCTTTGAAGTGGGAGTTTTGTATGATATATCATATAAACGGCCTGGGATTGACCTTTGATATGGGAGCTTTGTATGATATATCGTATAAACGAGCTGGGATAGATCACTAGAGCGTAGGGTTTGTACGATAAAATAAGGCATAAAAAAGAATGATGGAAAACGCGATGTTTTCCGTCATTCTTTTATTTTTGGAACTTATTAAATAGCACATTTAGCACATTTTTTTGCAACTCTATATTTTAGATGAGCGATGGGTGCCCGGCATCTACTAGCTTGGTGAAAATTTCTGGTTTCTCGCCTGGTGTAAGTGCATAGAGCACAATTAGCCATGTACTCACTTGTTTGCGTATGACACCTGTCGTTAAAAATAACGGTAGATCAAAGGCAACTTGCTCGATTACCGCATGTTTTTGCAATTGTCGCTCATTTAATTGGAGCGCTGCAAATTCATCAGAAACGAGTGCTGGTGACTCGATGAGTTCACGAATTTGTTTATTCCAATCTGCTTTATCACGCCCATGCTCCCACCAGATTTTACGTGGTTTGTAGTTATGGGCTTGAAAATAATCCAGCTGCATCAAACCAAGCACGACTGTCAAATCTAATTTACTTATCGTATCAGTGACCTCTGTCGATTGATCACTCGCTACTTTTTGCAAAAACTGCCACAGCCTCATAAACAAATCTTCTAACTGGTGTCCAATTTTTTGCCATCCTTGTTCTTCCCAGAAATCTCCGAATAACTGAAAGAAATCGAAGGGAGAATCAAATACATGATCGACCAAATATAATAATGTATGATCCATCCGATGTGCATTCCAATACTTTTCCAACACATCTTCTACCCGTTTAATGCGGACGATATCACCAAATGGCATCAGATCGTTACCAAGCATTTCGTATGGTGCTTCATCCATATAGGTGTAGCCCCACTTTTCCGCATCAATCCGTAATCCGGTTCCACGCAACATCTTCAAAAATCCAAGCTGTAGTTCTTCTGGACGTAAAGCGAACACATCATTGAATGTTTGGCGAAATGTATCGTATGTTTCCAGCGGCAAACCAGCAATGAGATCCAAATGTTGAGCAATTTTCCCTGAATCACGAATAGTTGTAACGGTACGTTTTAGCTTATTCCAATTTTGTCTCCGCTTCACCGCTAAGTTGGTCGGATCATTCGTTGATTGCACGCCGATTTCGAACCGAAAAACACCAGGCGGAGCATGTTCAGCCAAATAATCCAATACTTCCGGGCGCATAATATCAGCGGTAATTTCGAACTGAAATACAGAACCACCATGATTTTCGATTAAAAATTGGAACATTTCCATTGCATATTCACGCTTAATATTAAATGTACGGTCAACAAACTTAATCAGTTTGGCGCCCGATTCAATCAAATATAAAATATCCGACTTCGTCCGTTCAATATCAAAATATCTAACCCCAACTTCAATACTGGACAAACAAAATTGACAACTAAATGGACAACCTCGACTCGTCTCGAAATAAACCACTCGATTACCCAACTGCTCGATATCTTCTTTAAAGCGATGCGGCGACGGTATATCGTCCAAATTCAGCTTCGGTCTTGATGGCATAATATATATTTCTTCTCGATCTTCTAATTGCTTGCGATAGGCAGCGCCGAATACCATATGATACTTTTGCGTTGTCGTTATTTCAGTTAGCAGATGATGGAACGTTTCTTCCCCTTCACCCATTATAATAAAATCAACTTCTGGCAATCGTTTCATCCAATATTCGGTGTCGTAGCTCACTTCCGGTCCACCCAGAATAATTTTCAATTGCGGGTTAATTTTTCGCAACATTTTAATAACCGTAATCGACTCTTCAATGTTCCAAATATAACACGAAAAACCAATCACATCCGGCTGTTTCGCATACAAATCAGAGACAATATTCATCGCTGGATCTTTAATCGTATACTCTACGATTTCAATATCAAAATCACGCTCACTATACGCTTTCAAATAACGTAAAGCTAACGATGTATGAATAAACTTGGCATTCAAAGTCGTTAGTACAATTTTCATAGCTGACATCTTCGCCTCACTTTTATAAACACACTCTTATTTCATTTGTTTAAATATCTCTTGTTTTCATATACATTTGATCTTTAAATTGCAGTTCAAACACAGAATAACGCACTTTCCACTTTTCATTCGACAATGATGTCACTTCACCATCGGTAAGCCCTCGCGGCTTAAAACTATAATCTCGCTCGAATGAAATTGTTAGTTGTACCGTTTCATTTGGTAGCATTTTGTGCAATTGGTTACCAAGTTGAATTAACCACGCTTGTATTTCCACTTTGGCACTCGTACTATGGTACAAATAAAAAATCGGATCAATGTTAGCATTAATAACTAGCCAATTACTTGCATCTCGTTCTACTTTCCAATCGGTTAACTTTGCCGAACCATAGGAAGTATCAATAGAACTATAGTTTTCCCGAATCACTCGAGTAATATCCGTAGGCGATGAGCCTACTAAACTAGCAGGTAGTTTTGATGGTAGAAATGCAGCCTTTTGTTTTGCCTGCTCCGTTACTTCCCCAACTAATTCATTCATATAGTAGCCACTGATCGCATAGCCAATACTAGCACTCGTATGGGGAAGTTTCGCTGTAGTCATCCCAATAATGTTACCATACTCATCAATCAAAGCACCACCTGAGCTACCATGATCAATCGGAGCGCTGAATTGAAATATAGCAAAGGACAAATTACTAATAAGCCCTTCACTGATTGTATTTGTTACTCCTAGTGGGCTACCAAGTGCGTACACTTTGTCACCTTTCTGAACATGGAAACCACTATCCACAGTAGCTGCTTTCAGCCCTAACTGTTGATCTGTCATCACTATCGCTATATCACGCATCTCATCTGTTGCTACAACACCTTTGACTTTCAAAGAGTCTCCATTGATTGTCTCAATTATCGCTTCTTGCGCACCTTCGATGACATGATAATTAGTTACTACAAGCTGATCACCAATTACTATGCCGGTTCCTTGAGCTTCATTTGTTAATATAGTAACAATACTTTCATCTAGCATTTCTACTATTTGCGCACCTGATAATTTCGATTGATTGGAAGTAACAGCTGGTTTTCCTGGTTGTTCTGTTAGTTTAATTGCTTCATACATAGCTGTCGTCAAATGAATCGTTTTTTGTGATGCGTTTACTGCTAATTTAACTTCAAAAAGCTCTGCAAACGCTCGAACCGGTACATATATTCGGTTATTTTTCTGCATTGTAGTAGCGGTAAGTTTTTTCATATCTCCATTTATGTAAGCTTTCGCTTCTCCAACTTTAAATGTTACTGTAGTATTACCATTTTTTGCAATGACTGTATTGGTTGTTTTTTCATATTGATAGCGGATCGCTAGCGATGAAAACAAGTCTGACATCGTTACATAAGTAACTCCCTTTTCTTGCAGCAATGCCGCTTTTAGCTTTACTTCTTTGTCATCCACTATCAATCTATATGGACTTATTTGTTTGTTATTTGCAGTTACTACCGAAGCTACCTTTTCGTAACTTGCAGCTTCCACATACATTTGATGCTCCGCTCCATTCAAAAAAACACCTATGGACGGCACCCATAACAAAGCGATGAGTAAGGCAGCTACCCATTTGTACTTAAACTGTTGATGCATTTCTCCAGCTCCCATTCCTATCTTATTGCAACTATCGTAACCTATCAATCTACCACTGTCTATATCATTGGAAAAAAACATCAAATAAGGTGCTATCTGCATGGATCAGATTGCACCTTACTTCATTTCCTACCCATTATCCTCTGTAGTGCTTAACTATTATTGCGCGTCTGGCACAAAAGAACGAGCTGCAAATTCACTATCTAACATATAAAATGCATTACTATCTTTGTCAATACGCTTCAGCTTATTAATAATGCTATCGAACAAAGCTTCTTCTTCTACTTGCTCATCGATAAACCATTTCAAAAAATTAATTGTTGCATGCTCACGCTCATTTAACGCTAGATCAGACAGATTATAGAATCGCTCTGTGTTCAATTGTTCATGTGCATAGCCTTGTTCGAATGTATCTAACACTGACTTGTAGTCATTCTTCGGTTCACCTAGTTCTTGCAATGTAACACGGCGACCCCGATCATTTAAAAACTTATATATTTTCATCGCGTGAAATCGTTCTTCTTCAGCTTGTACGATAAAGAAATTCGCAAAGCCATCCAAACTATCCCCGGAGCAATACGCAGCCATTGCTAAGTATACATGCGCAGAATAAAATTCAAAGTTCATTTGATCATTTAGAGCTTTTGCCAGACCATCATTCATCTCCAGGCACCTCATTTTCTATTTTTTAACTACTGTATTATTTTAGCATACTTTAAGCTGTTTCACTAATGAGATATTTCCTGTTGCAACAACTCAAGTGCTTTTTTCATTTGCGTATCTTCTTTTGTTAATTTGTCGCGGAGCTTTTCTACTATTAAAAAACCTGTTTTATCATCGAAATTTCCATTTACCGGAATTCCTTCTGCCTGTTGTAATTGTTTTAAAGCTTCTTTCGTCTGTTCATCGAATATGCCCAATGATTGCTTGTTTGCTAAATAGCCGAGTGCTTGTAGCATTTGCTGCAACGTTTTGACATCTTCACCGTAACTGCCTACTTCGATCTTTGCTCCTATAGCTAGTGGTCGCAAATAAGCATACTCCGGCATTTTCACCTCTATATCTGGTTTCACACCTTCTTTATTTATCCAAACACCAGTAGGTGTTTTCCACTGCGCTTCTGTTAAGCTAAGAACCGATTGATCTGGAAAATTAGAGACAGATTGTACAATCCCTTTGCCAAATGTTTTCTCCCCTACGATCGTCATTCCGGCGGATTCTTTCAGTGCAGCAGCCAACACTTCACTTGCACTCGCTGATTGCCCATTCACTAATACGACGACGGGAACGTCTAACTTTTCTTGTTTATAAGCTTCGTATGAATCTACTCTACGTTCATTTTTATAAACAACATCTAACACCTTTTTACCTTCTGGAATAAATTCACTCGCAATCGCAATCGTTTCATCAAGTGCCCCACCTGGATTCGAACGCAAATCTAATACAATACCTGCTATCGGTCCTTGTTGTTTTAGCGCACTTAATACATCTTTAAACTCTTCATGAGTTCTACCTGCAAATCGGTTGATCGTAATGTGGGCAATATTATCGGCTAATCGTTCAAATGTTACGGTCTCTACTTTGATCGCTTCTCTTTTTAACACTATTTCTATTGGCTCAGCGACACCCGCTCGTTGAAACCGAACAGTTACACTGGACCCTTCTTTACCTTTTATAACAGTGATCAATTGCTGCAAGCTCTTACCACTAATTTCCTCACCATCTACCGCAACAATCACATCTCCTGCCATTAGTCCACCGCGTTCAGCGGGCGTATCCTTTAGTACAGCATTAATAATAAATTTCCCATCCTCCTCCCGCATTTCTGCACCAATACCATAAAACTGTCCAGATAAAGATTCACTATACTGCGCTCCTACTTCACCAGATAAATATTGGGAATACGGATCTTCCAAAGAGGCGAGCATTCCCGATGCTGCACCGTTAATTAATTGACGAGGCTCAGCACCGTTCAAATAATTACCCATCACTTTATTATAAGCTGCTGATAAGTTTCTAAACTCCGTTTCCTTCACAATCGGATGCTTCATCTGAATCCAAAAAATACCTGCCAAAAATCCAAAAACAAACAAAACAATAGCTCCCACTAATAATAGCTTTGTACTTTTTTGTTTATTCGTCTGATCATATCCTTGTTTCATGTTTATATCTCCTTGTACGATTTGCTCTAGTTCGCTACAATCATTAGTAGAAGAAAAAAATAATAAATGGTTCGATAATGAAAGGAGCTTTACTACATAGTATGTATAAATTAGTTGCAATTGATGTAGATGACACATTACTTAACGATGAACTTATTATTTCGGCTGCCAATCAAGCTGCTTTGCAAAAAGCAGTAGAGCAAGGAGTGACGATTACACTTGCTACAGGTCGCATGTATGCTTCTGCCAAACAAATCGCTCGTCAAATAAATCTCGATGTTCCTATTATTACGTATCAAGGAGCTCTAGTCAAAACTTTGCAAGACGAAGTGGTTTTATACTCTCAATCTGTACCAAAAGAAGCTGCTGCAATTATCGCAGATTACGCCGCTATGCATCAATTACATTTACAATTTTTTATCGATGATCAATTATACGGATTAGAAGATAATGAGATCATTCAACAATATGCACAAATACGACATATCCCTTATCAAATTGAAACGGATTACAAATCTTTAGTTACCAAACCACTAAATAAACTACTTATTATCGATGAACAGCAAGATCTCGATCAAATAGCTAAGGACTTGCACCAATTAACAGGTCAAGAGCTTAATATTACAAAATCCAAATCATCCTTTTTAGAAATTACACATCCAAAAGGAACGAAAGGACATGCCTTACAGTTTCTAGCCGAACATATAGGCTGCACAATGGAAGAAACGATAGCCATCGGTGATTCTTGGAATGATCACGATATGATCGAACTAGCAGGATTGGGTGTAGCAATGGGCAACGCCACGCCACAATTAAAAGCAATCGCCGACTACATTACCGCAACAAACAATGACGACGGCGTAAAAGAAGTTATTGACAAATTTGTACTCCACTCATAAATCGTCCGTAATATACGACAGGCCCCTACTCGTCATCAGTTGACTGAATAGAGGCCTGCACTATTATTCGAACTTTAAACCGCGGACTTATCGCGTTTGCAATTACCTTTTTCACATTCATTAAATGTACCTATAAAATCAAGACGATGGTCGTGTACTTTGAAACCAAACTCTTTTTCTAATTTTTCTTCTAAGCTCGTAAGCCAATCTTCTTTTATTTCTTCTAACGCTCCACATATATCACAAATAAGATGATGATGCATATGTTCGTGATCTTCGCCGCGGAGATCGAATCGAGCAACGCCATCTCCAAAATTCATCTTCGCTACAATATTCAATTCCGCAAGTAACTCTAACGTTCTATAGACGGTAGCTAATCCAATTTCGGGAAATTTTTGTTTTACTAACATATATACATCCTCAGCGCTTAAATGATCTCTTTCGTGCTCTAATAATACACGAACAATGATTTCTCGCTGAGTCGTTAATTTATAGCCATTTTCCATTAAGCTTCGTTTTACTTTATCAATCTCAGTTGATATGCTCATTGAATAGATCCCCCTCTCTTCCACGTACATCACGTCTTCTTTTATAATAATTCTAATCTAATGTTATGCTATTTCAATAAAATGCGCAACCACTTCTCGTCACATTCAAACTTTTATCCGTATTTTCTAATCATTTTTGAACATTTGTGAACAAAAAAACAGTTGAACAGGATTTCCTCCTGAACAACTGCTCTCCTATTTATCTTCGATTATTCACCATTAATAAAGTAGATTACTTCACCAATCGTAATATTGGCTTGCCCTTGCGTAAGATCAGTCATCCACTCAACAAACGATTGTTCATCGTCTACCTCCGGCAAACAGCGTACAATTACACGATCGGTAAATTCCGCTTCCCCCACTCGAGTACCGCGATTATGTAGCTCATTTTCTAATCTACCATACCACGTATAATCAACATCTACTAACACTTCACGATGCAAAACATATTCGATTTCTTCGGCTGCTTCTATGCCAACTACCGCTCCGTCTGTATAAGCCCGAACAAGTCCACCTGCACCAAGCATAATGCCACCAAAATATCGTGTAACGACAACAACAACATTTTTTAACCGTTTATTTTTGATCACTTCCAAAATCGGTTTACCTGCCGTACCGCTTGGCTCCCCGTCATCAGATGCTTTCTGATGTTCGTCCCGCTCCCCTACAACGTAAGCGGAGCAATTATGAGTAGCCATTCGATGCTGTCGTTTAATTTGATCAATAAAAGCAATCGCTTCTGCTTCTGTTTCTACAGGCTTTGCGTGTCCTATAAATCGTGATTTTTTGATAACTATTTCTTCGTTTGCTTCACGTCTTACTGTCGTATAACGTTTCAGCATAATATCATCTCGCTACCCTTCTATCGGGATCTTCTCTTTTACAGACGAGCTTCAAGTTCCGCTTTTTCTTTTTCAAATCCTGGTTTACCAAGTAGTGCAAACATATTTTTCTTATATGCCTCTACTCCTGGCTGATCAAATGGATCAACACCCAATAAGTAGCCACTTAACGCACAAGCTTTTTCGAAGAAATATACTAAATAACCAAATGTATATGGTGTCATATCATTAATATTAACGATCAAGTTCGGAACTTGCCCATCTGTATGAGCTAACAACGTTCCTTCAAAAGCTTTTTTGTTCACGAAATCTAATGTTTTTCCAGTTAAGAAATTCAATCCATCCAAATCATCTTCATCATGACCAATCGATAGATGGTGTGCAACTTCCTTCACTTGAATAACTGTTTCAAAAATATTACGATTTCCTTCTTGAATGAACTGGCCCATCGAGTGCAAATCAGTAGAAAAATCAACCGCTGCCGGATAAATTCCTTTATAATCTTTTCCTTCACTCTCGCCAAATAATTGCTTCCACCATTCCGATACGAAATGTAGACCCGGCTCATAGTTAGCTAAAATTTCAGTTACTTTTCCTTTGCGATATAGCGCATTACGAATTGCTGCATATTGATATGCTTCGTTCTCTGCCAAATTAGGATTCGCGTATTCTGCTGAAGCTGTTGCAGCACCAGTCATCATCGCATCAATATCAATTCCTGCTACCGCAATTGGAAGCAAACCAACAGCTGTTAATACAGAATAACGTCCACCTACATCGTCTGGAATAATAAATGACTCGTATCCTTCTTCAGTAGAAAGCTTTTTTAGTGCGCCTTTGGAAGCATCAGTCGTTGCATAGATACGTTTGCGTGCTTCTTCTTTTCCATACTTCTTCTCTAGCTCTGCACGGAATAGACGGAATGCAATGGCAGGCTCTGTCGTTGTACCAGATTTTGATATGATGTTAACAGACCAATCTCTACCTTCCAATAGCTGCATAAGATGTGTTACATAAGTTGAGCTAATATTATTTCCTGCGAACAATACTTGCGGTGTTTTGCGAGCATCTTTCGGTAATATATTATAAAAAGAATGCGAAAGCATTTCGATTGCAGCACGAGCTCCCAAGTAAGATCCACCAATACCGATAACGATTAGTACTTCAGAATCGGATTGAATTTTGCTTGCTGCTTGTTTAATACGGGCAAACTCTTCTTTATTATAATTAGTTGGCAAATCGATCCAACCTAAATAATCAGAACCAGCACCAGTTCCATTATGCAGTTGCTCATGAGCAAGTTTAACCGCATCTGTAAAATAATCTACTTCATGTTGTCCGACAAACGATAATGCTTTACTGTAATCAAAGTGAACTGCTTTAGTCATGGAAATAAATACCCCCTCATTTTACTTCTATTAAGAATATCGGATTTGTCTTACAAAAACAAGGTTAAAAACTACAAATAACGATTAATAGTATGGTGATATCATCAAATAAACGATTACTCCGCTCAAACTAACATACAGCCAGATCGGCATAGTCCAACGAGCAATTTTGCGATGTTTGTCTACTTGATTGGCAAGCCCACGAAATAACGATAATAATGCCAGTGGCACAACGACAATCGCCAATAATATATGCGTAATTAAGATGAAAAAATAAATCCCTTTGGCAATCCCATCTCCACCGTATGATGTTGATTCAGACAAAAAGTGATACGTCACATACGATAGTAAAAACAATGTGGTAGTGACAAATGCCGCTAATACAAAGCTACGATGCATTCGAATATTTTTCTTTTTAATCGCAAATAACGCAATGACCAAAAACAAAAACGTAAAACTGTTAAATATAGCATTCAACAATGGCAGCATTAACAGATCAAAACCAATTTCTCCACTATAAGCAGGTAGAAAAAATAGTACAGCGACAAGACCGACAATTACAACGGTCAATACCGCCACAAGCGGTGTGTAATTTTTTTCTTTCATCTACGACGTTCCTCCAATGATTTATGTTCACATCTTATACTTTAGCTTAAATCTCACTCCCGTTACAATCGCTTTTTCATCGTTTTTGTCACAATCCCATGAATTGTTACAGAAGAACAGTTCACTTTAGACAATATCCACATATATTACTACAATGAACAATTTAATTAGCCCTGTATGGAAAGGAGCTCTTATGCAAACAAAAATTTTACTTGCTAGCCCTGTTAACCAAAAACCAATCATTTTAGCCTATTTTCTATTTGCTCTGCATTGTTTAGAAAAACAAGATTATCAGCTTGACATCCTTTTTGTTGACGATAACGAAGACGAAGCATCAAGCTTATTGTTAGAGCAATATAAAGAGGCGCGTGAAAATGTAACGATCATTAAGCATGAACAAACGAACGCTGAAAGCTATTATCGTAATGACCACACTCACTTTTGGAATGATAACTTAATTAATAAAGTAGCCACTATCAAAAACAACGTAATAGAATATGCACTCAAGCATAACTATGACGCATTAATGCTTATTGATTCCGATATTATGATCTTTCCCGATACTATTAATCGTCTGTTTGAAACAAATAAACCGATCATTTCTAATATTTTTTGGACGAAGTGGCAACAAAACACCGGTGAGATGCCACAGGTTTGGTTAATGGATGAATATTCATTTTATCGCAAAAATGGTAGTCAGTCAGTCGCTGAACAAGAGGTTTTGCAGCAAACGACCGAATTTCTTCACCAAATGCGTATTCCTGGTGTATATGAAGTAGGCGGATTAGGCGCATGTACTTTAATTAGACGCTCCGCTTTAGAAAAAGGAGTTAACTTTAAACGCATTGATAATGTATCTTTTTGGGGAGAAGATCGGCACTTTTGTATTCGCGCTGTCGCCCTTGGTATTCCATTGCATGTCGATACTTCAGAACCTGCTTTTCACATTTATCGCGAACCCGATCTAGCAGGGGCTGAGCAATATAAAAAGAAAATTTTAGATTACCAAGCTCAACAAACAAAAGCAACAATAAGTTTATGTATGGTCGTACACAATGACGAACAAACGCTGGAAAGATGTTTACATTCCGTTGCTACTTTTGTAGATGAAATAATTATCGTCGATTTGGGCTCTACTGACCGTACAACACAGATTGCCGCTTCCTATACCAACAATATTATTTCTTTCGAAGGAAATTTAGATTATGCCGCCGCCCGCAATTTATCATTTAGCAAAGCTACACAAAAATATGTCCTATGGCTTCACCCTGATGAAGTTTTATTAGAAGAAAATAAAGCTACTTTCAAACAATTACAAGAGGAGCTTGCAACTGCTGTTGCTAATAATATTGATGCTATCGCTTTTCTTACACCATCCACTAGTGAACAATTAAGCGAACGCCCCAAATACTTCCACTCCTATCAGTACCGTTTAATCAAACAAACCAATGAACCGCTATGGACCAGCGCTGCATACGAATATTTAACGTTACCTGACCATTATCAAACGAAAAAAAGCACCGTTAAAATTTCGCGAGAAACTAAAGATGCTCCTAAAAAACGCTATTTACCTATTTATCAACAGATGATCGCTGACAATATCCCACTTACTTCTCGAGACCAATACTATTATGGAAATGAATTAAAATACAATCAACAATATGCAGATGCCATTCATCAGTATGAACGATTTTTGGAACAAAAAGATATACCTAACAGTGAAAAAGCACGAGCGTGCTATTCGTTAGCCGATTGCTATCAAATAGAAGGCGACAAAAATATGCAGTGGTATGCACTATTTCATTCGTTCCGACTCGGTATTCCACAACCGGAAGCTCTATGTCGGATTGGCGCTATGTTGATGGAAGAGAAGCAATTAAAAGAAGCGAGTTATTGGTTGAATGCAGCATTAGATATTATAAAATCCACATCAAATGACAGTGACTTAGCACCAGATAGCTCGTATTGGACGTGGTTTCCAGCTTTGCAGCTTACACTTTGCCATGAACAAATGGGACAATTGGAAGAAGCACTTTCTTATATCGAATTAACCGTTTCTTATAATAATACACTTCCTTTCTTACTCGAAAAACAAGCGCAATTAAAACATGCACTTGATCTACAAAATAAAGATACTACTGATGAAGAGGATATACGTGATGACCAACTCGATGCCTAAAGTAACATTGTCTATGATTGTTCGCAACGAAGCTAATCGCCATTTACGTCAAGCACTAACAAATCATCGCCAATTTATCGATCAGGCTGTCATTATTGACGATGGTAGCAACGATCATACAGTAGCGATGTGCAAAGAAGTACTACACGATATTCCGTTAAAATTAATTTGCAATCCGCACTCTACATTTCATCATGAAGTAGATTTGCGTAAGCAGCAGTGGCAAGAAACCATCGCTACAAACCCAGAATGGATATTAAATTTAGATGCTGATGAATGGTTTGAAAATAACGATGGTCACGCATTAAAACTATTTTTGCAGTCAACAAGTAGCGATGCCATATATTTTCGTTTATTTGATATGTGGAACAATACGCACTATCGAGATGATCACTATTGGAGAGCACATCACTTATATCGTCCTTTTTTAGTTCGCTATAAACCAAATATAGACTATATATGGAAAGAGTCTGATCAACATAGCGGTAGATTTCCTCTATCCATTTCCGACTTCCCTTACCACTTGCATCAACTGCGCATCCAACATTTCGGTTGGGCAAGAGAAGCAGACCGACAAACAAAGTTTCAACGTTATATGGAGCTAGATGGTGATGGAAAAGATGGCTGGTTAGAACAATATCATTCCATTTTGGATGCTACCCCAAACTTAATTCCCTTTGACTAGCGATCCCACTATCTCAATCAACCATTAAAATACCAATAAGAAAAGCCTCTTTACTTGGTAAGTGGAATGATTTCATTCCCTTCAGTAAAGAGGCTTTTTGACGTTACTACAGTAATGCTTTCACTCTAGTAACAATGTTTTCTACTGTAAAACCATATTCTTTTATGACACGATCACCAGGTGCAGATGCGCCGAAGCGATCAATCGCTACGATATCTCCATCTTCCCCAACATATTTGTGCCAACCGAATGGATGTGCCATCTCAATCGCTAATCTTGCTTTTACTTCTGGTAAAATAACCGATTGACGATATGCTTTAGGTTGTTTTTCGAATAGATCCCAGCTAGGCATACTAACAACTCGAGCAGCGATTCCTTCCTGCTCTAATTGTTGCTTAGCAGCCAACGCTAGTTGAACTTCTGAACCTGTCGCCAATAATTGGACTTGTGGCTTACCATTCGCTGCATCTGCGATAACATAAGCACCTTTTTTCACTTGTTCCCGAGCTTCTTGCGCAGTACCTGGCAATATCGGTAAGTTTTGTCTCGTTAGTACAAGCGCTACAGGATTCTCTTTGTTTTCTAAAGCATATGCCCATGCTGCTGAAGTTTCATTAGCATCAGCCGGACGGATAACCGTCAAATCAGGAATAATTCGCAAAGAAGCTAGTTGCTCAATCGGCTCATGAGTAGGACCATCTTCACCGACTGCAATACTATCATGAGTAAGTACATAGACGACTGGCAACTTCATTAGTGCCGCCAATCGAATAGCTGGACGCAAGTAATCGGTAAAGACAAAGAATGTTCCACCGAACACTTTCACACCAGTATGTAAGCTCATCCCGTTCATAGCTGCTGCCATACCGAATTCCCGTACACCAAAGTATACGTTCCGTCCTTCATAACTGTCTGGCTTAAACTGTGTAATACCTTTCATGTGCGTCATCGTTGAACTTTCTAGATCCGCTGAACCGCCAATTAGCTGAGGAACAGATTGCGACAACACTTGAAGTGCATTACCAGATGCTACACGAGTCGATAGCGGATTGCTGCCTTCTTCGTATACTGGCAATTGCTCATCCCAACCAGCAGGCAAGTCGCCGTTTACTGCAATCTCAAATTGCTTTGCAAGTTCTGGATATGCTTCTTTATATTGTACAAACAATTGATCCCACTTAGCATTTGCTTGTTCGCCAGCAGCTTTTATTTCGGCAAAATGAGCGCTAACTTCGTCTGGCACATGAAACTCATGATCTTCTTGCCAACCATATACTTGTTTCGTTAGACGAGTCTCTTCCGTTCCAAGTGGTGAACCATGTGGACCAGCACTACCGCCCTTGCCACCTTTATTTGGACTTCCATATCCAATAACCGTCTTCACTTCAATAAGGGTTGGTTTTCCTTGCTCCGCTTGAGCATCTGCTACTGCTTGTGCAAGCGCAGCTAGATCATTACCATCAGTGACACGTAGCACTTGCCAGCCATATCCTTCAAAACGACTTTGTACTGTCTCTGAATAAGATAAATCTAATGCGCCATCCAATGAAATATCATTCGAATCGTACAGCACAATTAATTTACCCAACTGCAAATGACCAGCAAGTGAAGCCGCTTCGTGAGAAATTCCTTCCATCAAATCACCGTCACCACAAATAGAATACGTATAGTGGTCGATAAGAGAATAGTTAGGTTTATTGTATACAGTTGCCATATGTGCTTCTGCCATTGCCATTCCAACCGCCATCGCTACCCCTTGACCTAGTGGACCAGTAGTCGCATCGACACCTTTCGTGTGTCGGTATTCTGGATGTCCTGGAGTTAATGATCCCCACTGTCTGAAATTTTTCAATTCTTCCATTGGCAACTCGTAACCGCTCAAATGTAACAAACTATAAAGAAGCATCGACCCGTGTCCTGCTGACAGGACAAAACGATCACGATTTACCCAGTCTGGATTAGCAGGATTATGCACCATATTTTTAGCGAATAACTGATAACCCATCGGTGCTGATCCCATCGGCATTCCTGGGTGACCAGACTTCGCTTTTTCAATCGCATCGATAGATAACGTACGAATAGTATCAATCGACAGTTGATCGATTGATTTTTGTTGTTGAATCATACAAAATCCTCCAATTACACTTTTTTCTATTTATATACTTTGCTCATTGTAACACTGCTAATTAATTGAAAACAACCGTCTTATTCTGATGAACCAATATCCGATCTTCTAAATGCCATTTAACTGCTCTAGCTAAAACAACTTTTTCAATCGTACGTCCCATTCGTTTCAACTCGTCTACATTGTGTCGATGCGTTACTCGCTGCACATCCTGTTCAATGATAGGACCACCATCTAACTCCTCCGTCACATAATGCGCAGTTGCACCGATTATCTTTACTCCTCGTTGATAGGCTTGCGCATATGGTTTACCTCCTATAAAAGCTGGTAAGAAGGAATGATGGATGTTAATTATTCGATTCGGGAACTGCTCAATAAATTTTGGAGATACAATTTGCATATAACGAGCGAGTACTATCATATCTACTTTATCCGCAATTACCTCGATTTGCTTACGTTCCGCTTCGGCTTTCGTATCTGCTGTTACAGGTATATGATGATAAGGTATACCGAACGATTCAACTTGTTCCCTCATATCGTTATGGTTACTAATAACCATAGATATGTCTGCATCTAATTCCCCGGATTGCCATTGCCAAAGTAGCTCCATCAAACAATGATCTTCCTTTGAAACAAAAATTGCGATTCTTTTTTTACGACTTGCTCGAAATGTATGCCACTTCATATCAAATCGATCAGCCACTCTTGTGAAATCTTCTACAATAACTGGTAACTCTCGATCCATATCCTTTAACTCAAACTCAAAACGAATAAAGAACATGCCGCCTTCTGGATCCATCGTATATTGATCGGATTGAATAATGTTAGCTCCATGCTCGTATAAAAACTGCGATACTGCAGATACAATACCTGGTCGATCTGGGCAGGAGATTAGCATTCTTGCTCGATTAGCATTTTTATTGTTTACAGCTGCAACTACAGAATTATATTGCGCCGGCATAAATTTCAACTTCCTTTACATTAATTATCCATTACCTTTACATAAATTATTCATTACTTGATAACGAAATAATTTCTTACAAGTCGCTATCTATAAATAAAATGAGTCTATTATCTAAAAGTTAATTTCCTTTAGCAAACCAAGCAGTAAGACGATGATTAACTTGCTCTTCTGTTAATTCTGCATTTAAAACTTGTTCAGCTAAAATCATGTCATACAATCGCTCCATCGGTTCACGCGGATCAGCTTTTCTAGCTTTTGCATCTCCACGTAGCACTTCCCATGTAGATAATATATATTCACGAGCAACAATTTCTTTCGTCTGGAAATAATGCTCTATTTTCTCCACGTCTTCCAAAAAGGATTCGCCAAAGCGTTCCACTACCTCATCACGCATTAAAGCAATTTCCACTTCATACATTGGACGTTGTTTTTTACTATCTTTTCCTATCCAAGGAGTTTCCAATATAAATGGACGCCCTTGCAATAGCTCATGATGAATCACTCGCTTCAATGCAGCTTGTCCTAGCCAACCTGCGCCAAGTGGTGCATGACGATCTTTACTAGCTCCACGACTATTTTTACTATCATTGACGTGAACTACTGCAACTCTATCCAATCCTACTACTCGATCAAATTGTGCTAAAACGCCATCCAAATCATCGATTAAATCATAACCAGCATCATGCATATGACAAGTATCCATACATACAGTTAATCGTTCATTATGTTCAACCTTGTCTATTATAGCTGCAATTTCTTCAAAACTACGACCGATTTCGGTACCTTTGCCAGCCATCGTTTCTAACGCTATATTAACATTTGTTTCCTTTGTTCCTGCCAATACCTCATTTAAACCTTCGGCAATTCGATTAATACCAAATTCCGCATCTTTATCTGTATAAGCTCCAGGATGTAGCACAATATTTCGCACTCCAATATGTGATGTGCGACGTATTTCCTCTTGCAGGAAATTAACTGCTAATTCAAATGTATCTGGCTTGTATGATGCCAAATTAATAATATATGGAGCGTGAACTACTATTTCATTAATTCCCGATTGTTCCATCAACTGTCTGCCTTCTTCAATATAGAGAGCATCAATTGGTTTACGGCGAGTATTTTGCGGCGCACCAGTATAAATCATAAACGTGCTGGAGCCGTAAGATACTGCTTCTGTCGCTGCTGTCAGCAGCCCTTTATCCGAAAATGATACGTGTGACCCAATATTTATCATTAAGTTTTGCTCCTTTACCATTAGTCACACTTTATTTTACAAGGAATGTTCAACAAATGCCACAAATACGTTATAATTCATAATGAGGTGAGATAATATATGAACGGAACTCCAGAATGGTTTATGTACTTTATTCTTTTTTGGGGAATAGTAATGATCGTCGCAATGGCGATCGGCGGTTTTTTCATGTTCCGAAAATTTCTCAAAGTATTACCAAAAAGAGATGGAAAATCAAAGCTCGATTGGCAAAACTATTGGGTAGAGCGAAGCCGTCCGCTTTGGAATGATGAATCAAAAGAGATGCTGGATAAACTTGTAGCCCCTGTTCCTGGACCTTTTCGAGATATTGCTAAACATTCTATCGCTGCAAAAATAGGCGAAGTTGCAATCGGATATGGCGCTGACAAAGTCACATACGACCACTGTGTGGAAGGTTACATAAGAGCAACACCTAAACGTGATTATCGTGTTCTCATGACATTTTTGCATCGTGAAGGCATTGAGTACAAGCAATTTGAACATCTGATTAATAAATAATCACTTGCCAATAATGGGTCACGTTTAGCTTATTTAATGATTAAATTAAAAAATATGCAACCTAATGAGTGTTTGAAACGTCTTAGTATGTGGGAGGTGGTTCATTTTATGAACTCATCAAAGAAAAGAAGACACTCACAAAAAGTAGCAGCCAGTGCATTACTGCTCGCCGTAATGCTTACAGTGTCTGCATGTGGGGATAGTAACAAACCTAAAGAAAACCCAAATCAAATCGAACAGCCAGCTGGTAATGACCAATTACCTGAAGGTAGCGGCATGATAGATTCAGGCGTAGCTAACAATAACGAATCGTCTACGGACCAACCAGTAGATGGTGCTAATAATGGTAGCCAACCAGGTTCCCAAACAAATGAACAAACTGCACCTGGCGACACACCAACAGATAATGGTTCAGCAACATCAGAAAGCCCCGATCCAGTAAGCCAACCTATTCAAGCTACTGGTGAATATGTAGGACAAATCGATTCGAATTCTGTTGAAATAAACGTTAACAACGAACCTTTATCTATGCAGCTCACTGATGAGACTCGAGCTATTATCGAGGAACTAGATAGCGATGTTCCCGTACAACTTGAGTATACAGAACAAGCGCTTAACGATGGTAGCAATAGTATCGTTCGGACGTTACTGAGTATCAAAAAAGCTAATTAAAACGATTGGATAACGCCCATTTCAATCTAAATATTTCACTCGGAGGGACGATTGATGCAAGTACTTATCGCTGGTGGTAGTGGTTTTGTTGGACAAGCTTTGGCAAAAGCTTTATTGCAGCGAGACGATGAAGTGATCATTGTTTCTCGTCACAGTAAACCTGCTTCCAACTTGGTCTATAGTCAATACTATACTTGGGACGACATCACCACTACCCCTTCGCTGATTGAAAATGTACATGCTATTGTTAATTTATCCGGCGCAACGATTAATCAGCGTTGGACCAAAAAAGCAAAACAAAATATTGTTTCCTCCAGATTGTGGTCGGCAAGTAAACTTGCCGACCTACTTTCGTTTTGCAAACATAACCCCGTCGTTGTAAACGCTTCTGGCATTTCTGTATATGGGAACGATTGGGATACGATCTTTCATGAAAATAGTCCTGTAACAACATCAGACTTTTTGTCGCAAGTTGTTCATGCTTGGGAACAAGCAGCAGATCAGATCAATGCTTCTCGACTTATCAAACTTAGAATCGGAGTCGTCCTTGCCCGCAAAGGCGGAGCTTTTCCGCTTATGTGCTTACCTTACCGCTTGTTAGTTGGTGGAAAAATTGGTCCGGGTAAACAACCTATCTCTTGGATTCACTTAGACGATCTGGCACAGCTCATTATATATTGTATCGATCACAATGAAATAAAAGGTGTTGTTAATGGTTCTGCTCCTCACCCAATTACCAACAATGAATTCGGAAAAGCGATTGGACGTGCACTAGGCAAGCCACATTATTTTCCGCTTCCTGGTTGGGCTTTACAACTTGTTCTAGGTGAAATGTCGCAACTATTATTAACGGGGCAGCATGCCATCCCAGAAAAAGCTCTTAACTGCGGATTTAAATTCCAATATCCGACCGCTGATGTAGCCATGAAGCAAATATTTACGAATTCAAACCATAGTTAAGTAGCTATTAATTCATATATAGGACCGTCAATACCTGCAAGTTGTACTTTATCAGCAAGCTGCAAACGATACGATTTGTAAGGTACCATCGGTATCTCGTTTAATGTGCTACCATTTTGCGAGCCTAAATCTTTAATATAATAAGATTCACCTTTACGTTCAACTTCCAAATGAAGTCGTGATACGCCTATCGCATCGTCTTTTATTACAGCCGTTCGACCGACGGTTACTTTCCGCAGGTTAGCCGACAAATTAAATTTTTTAGGTTCTCCAGCCCATGATCTTTGTAAACTAAAACTTTGATCCCGCCCATCACTTTGTTCTGAATCACTTGTTTCTAACATTGATGTAAGCGATAACACTGTTGTAGGTGGTATCGCAGCCGCCTCTGAAGTTTGATCTTTCTGTAGCAGTTCCTCTGCTGGCTTCTCTTGTTTGTGTTGAAATGAACCGTCCCACGCTTGCATCGTACTTATCTGCTGCTCCCTGTTCTGGTTACCCTCTTCGATGGATCTATACGATTGTTTCCTTAGAAAAGAATCAAACTTCTCTTCTGCTATTTCCACTTTCTCCTTTTGCTTTAACACATCAAATTCATCATTATCCCATTCATCTTCTTCATACGTTGATTTAGTTTTTTCTGATCTTGCAATGATGTAAGCAACAGCAATAATAAAACAAGTAAGAGCAATACTTATATATAGTTTAAAATTTGTGAAATCTACAAAATATATAAATCTCCAGACAAATGCAATAAATAAAAACGCTATAACTATCGTTACTCTTTTTCTCTTATCATTAATTACTGACTCTGAACTTTCCCTGTTAAATAATTGCTCTATTTCTGCCTCTACTTCTATTTCTATTTCTTTCCCGTTCACTTCCTCAACTTCTTCTGTTACGTTTACTATTTTGTCTCTATCTCCTAATTTTACATCCTCTTTACGTGTATGCTGTGTAACGTTACGATCTAATTTTTCACGCTTCATTTCATTATTTACTAGAATGCTTTTTTGGATCTCCTCCTTTTCTTGTTTTGTATTTATACTCACAGTTTGAATGCTAGACTTTTCTCGTTGCTCAATTAACCGCAAAGCAGTCGCACGTAACAATTCAATCGGCCAATCGTCTGACTGAAAACATCGCAATATTTGTTGCAAACTTGCACCATCTAGCTGCTCAATATAAAGGGTACAGTGCATAATCAATGATAATAATGATCTATATTCCACACTTTCTTTTACATAAAGCAAAGGCATATACGTTAATTTAATATCATGCCACTGCTCTCCAATATATACAAATTGCTCATGTAGCAAACACCCTTCCAAACGTAGCATATAATCTTCACAACTAGTTAAAGCATCCACTATACCAAGCACTAAATGATAAAATTGATCCATCGTAAATGGCGCTCGTTGTAATCGATGTACTAACATCGAGACACCGTCTAAATTATAAATAAAACTTAACCCACCATCCATCTCCAGCCAATCTACAGGTAATAAAAAAGGGATATTTCCAAATTGTAATATTTGTAATTCTAGTTCCTCTAACTGCGTTCTTACAATACTAGGTGAACGTGTAATAATCATTTTATGTCCGCGATTCATTGTAAAATCTACCATTAATGCTTTCAACTGCGATGTAACACCTCCTACTATAAAAGTTGATATATTTATGGCTGCTTACAGTTCTATAATAGTTATAAAAGCAGGAAAAACAGCGATCATAAACGGAAATGTCGTTCCAGACTTTGCCCATCGTAGCCAAAAATGTTGCAACTGTATGTTACTTGTCCCATACGATATCATCATAAACTGAACGAAACGTTGTAAACGATCCTTCAACGTTCTTCTAATTAAAAGAAGCAAGCAGCCGATAATTCCCGCATACAATATCGAGTAAAAAATAAGTTGCAATATAGCATTTGATCCTAGACAAATACCTGCAACTGCAAACCATTTCACATCACCAGCGCCTATTCCTTGTAACAGATATATTATGAACATAGGTACAAATCCACAGACTAAGCCTAACAAGGCTGTAACTAATCCCGATGTGCCAGATAAACTAATAACAGTTAACCAGCTAGCAATAAAAAATATAATAGCCAATTTATTAGGAATAATTCTCCAACGAACATCTGTATACAAAGCTAGTATTAAAAATAATAGTACAATTAAATTCGTTATCACCGATCACTTCTTTCTTCTAATAGCTCCTTTACTTTACTGTAATTCAGTAGTAGTACACCTTCCTATTTCGTTGTTTTTTCAACTGTGAAATATTTTTCAGCTGCTGTCGCTTCTTCCCCTACTATTTCTGCCACTAATTTCCATAATCCTGGAGTCGTATTACCTGAAACATGCCAAGTAAAGCTAATATTACCCGATCCATCCGTAGTAGCTATTCCTAAATTTCGAGCTTTGCTACGACCACTTTTGTAGTAAACTTGTAAGTTTACAGTAGTGCCTGGGGTTGTCTGAACAACTACAGTTGCTTTCTTGCCAGGCGCTAGCGGTGTCGGTTCAATCGATACAATACGAATAGAACTAGAGTCCGTAGGACTAGTCAAACTATTGGCAGCTACTTCATCAGGTAACCAAGCACGTTCACTTGCTGTCGCTTTCAACAATATCGCTTCATTTAGCAATGGCATTTTCAAAGGATACTCATAAACAACTAGCATAGTAATATGTTGCGATTGACGATCAGTAAGGTCTGGTAATTCCAATCTTTCTAATGTTAAACGTGTAGCATTGATCCAACGGTTATCTGCAAATTGAACTAATAATGGCTGTAGTACTAACTTTCCAGCTTCATTATAAAGCGCTTGTGTAGCTAACTGTTGATTGAATGGCAACAAAGTAGTCAATAGTGAACGAATAGGTTCTGGTAGCCACCGTTCAGCCAGTTGCTGTAAATACGATGTGTCAGCTACTAGTTCCCCATTTTCATTAATGTCTGTGTTAGATTGACGTTCCCCATTTTTCACGACAGGTGTCTGAACATCGTTACTGTTGTTTTTATGTAACTGGTCTATCGGATAATAATGAGCAGCGGTTACCATTACCGCTTGCTGTACAACAGACTGTAATGCCATTTGTACAATGCTAATATGAATAAATACAAAAAATGCAATAAGTAACAATATAATAATTGGTAACACAATGGCAGCTTCAACTACGATGGAAGCGGCTTGATCATTTTTCCTGTTAAAGGATTGTCTTCGTCTAATATGACCAACCGATTGTTTTCGTTGCTTCATAAGTACTTCCTGTTACCTTTCCTGACCAGTTAGAAAAATAACTGACCAATTGACTAACAGCAGGCAAAAACCAGAGTTGCACAGCATAGTTCGCCTCTGTAATAATGCCAGTATCTATTTTAGCTAATTCCAAGCTTGTCGTTTGTTCAATAACAGCAATCATTCTGGCTAGTAAAACTTCATCTGCGGTTGGATGAGCTAACAACATTAAACGTAAGTAATCTTTGTATGTGACATCAATAGGGAGATGTTTCGACATTACCGTATAACCATTTTTTATCAAGCTAATCATATCTTCGATTGTTTTTTCTAATGCATATATAAGTGCTGTAGACAATATTAACAATGGATGAGTGAGTGAACGATACTGTACAAGCCCTTCCATTAAACGAACCATTAACCGAATGGCTAAAATTTCACCATAGGCAGCAGCAACATTTCCTGTCGGGTTATCTAATCCAAAAATAATGTACTCTAATTGCTGATCTGAAAATGTAATCGCCAATGACTCATTGTTTTGCTCTTGCGCATTGTTTAAATCTATTAGCGATTGTAGCTTCTCCGGAGCAAACGATGGAAAGTATAAAGCAGCATATTCCCCGTAATATAATCTTGTTTGCAGGTTTGTTACAATGTTCTCCAGTGATCCATATACCTTTTGTATTTGTCCAGCACTGCTTGCTGCTGTTTCATCTGCATCCACATCACCATAGAACGGTTTACTGGGTTGTAATGAATTTCCATCTACCTCTACCGGTATTTCCTCCTCTACTTTGGATTGATTAAATGCAATATTATTGTTATATCGTCGTTTCACATCTGCAAAAACTTGACGTTCTTCATCTGTAATCTCCAAATTAGATAGCGTTTTCATCATCGACTGTACCCGTTTCATCATTTGATTGGCTGTTTGTTTATTACTTTGTAATTGTCGCTTAACTGATCGCTCCTCATCGTCTTCCTCCCGTTTTAACAGCACTTCTCCAGGAGCATTAAATTGATGGTCATACTCGTTATAAGATTGTTGCAGCTTAACCATTGCAGACTGTAATTCATCTTTGATGAGAACGCCATTAATAGCATATAAGCTACTTTTACTCGAAGGATAACTTTGTAGCACTTGATACAACAATTGGCGCATAGCATTACTATCTTCTACTACACTTTCCCAGCTAGTAGCTTGCAGCTGTAACTCTGCCCGATATTGCTCAAAATAGACTGTCGAACGAGCTAAAGAAATCATATCAGGCTTCGTTGTAGATAATTCCGTTGCAGCTAATTGGGAGTGTGTCGTATCCATTGTATTTTGCTTCGCTTCGGCAGCAATAATATCATTGTTAATCTTTTCGGCTTCTGTTAACCAACGTTTAGCTTTTGCAATTGCTTCCTTGTGAATTGTTAGGCTTGAAGACAATTGATCCGTTAATATTGTTATTATTGCATTTACGTCTTGTCTATAGCTGTCTATTTGCTGTGCAAGCTGGCTAAATAGCTGTACATCCAATTGTTCCGAAGCTTGCTCACTTAACGCTGCTTGTGTCTCTAAATTGTTTAAATAATCATTATATTTAGTAATGACATCTACCAGCAAAATATTTTTTTTATTTGTACTAGATGATCTATTCAAAGCTTGACTTACTTGCGATTTGACCACTTGTTTCGCCACGAATTGTTGCTGCTGCAATATTTTATCTAATTTCTGTTCACGCCATTCATATAACTTTCGCAATTCACTAATTTGATTGACCTGTGTCGCTGTCTCACGTAGTTTTCCAGATAGAGGCATCCACTTTTTCCATAAATCTGCTGCCACATCTATTGGCGCTTTATATTTCATTTCTTCTAATAATTGTCTCCCAAAAACTGCATGTAACCCTAATTGTTCATTGGAGCTGATCGTAACTGTTTGCAGTTGACTATTCAGTAAAGTGAATTTCTGTTTGTTTTGCTGCCAATCTGGTTGATGGTTGTTCACAGTTAGTTCAAATAATTGCGTTGCATCGCTACCACCACGACCAAATAACCGATATTGTTCAAATAGTTGTTTATCATACGCCGATAAGATGGAACGTACAGCAGTTCGACTAATATCTTCCGTATATTTATGAAATAAAGCTAAGCGAGCATAATCAATTAAAAATGCGAAAAACATAAGCAGAGAGGCTAGTACAAGTGCAGCAAATATCGTAATAGTGCCATCCGATCGAAATAATATTGAAAAAACATTCCGCACATAAACCTCCCACTTCCCTAATTATTGCTTTGGTAAGCTATCTATCGTTTCGCTTCCATTTTGCTGCATTTCTAATCCATCAGAAGGATGAGACAAACGTTGCTTATAATAACCGATCAGTTGATAATTCCGCAAAAATTCAACAGGGTCTACTACAACAATCTGTCGTGAGATTGCAGCTAATCGATCATGTTTTTGATACTGTAGTTCGCTTGTAATATAAGAAGTAAACATTTGTGGTTCATAACTAAGTTTTCCACTATAAACGGATAATGGTAACAGTGACAGCCAGTCTACTGCCTTTTGTAATTTCATCTCCTGCACATTAGTTACATTGCCAGTATCAGCTAATGTTCTTACATAATGAGCGTGATTATCTACCATAGAAAAAAGCTGCTGTACGACGCTGCTACTACTAAGTTTACTGTACAAAGAATCGTATTCCGGTTCAAACAAAATACCACTTTGCCATTCACGATTACTGTTATTCCAAATATGGGCGGTTCTATCTGCTGCAACAGACGTCACATAATAAACATTAATCAATTGAAATATATAAAGAGCAAGCACAATAAATAATAAAATGATAGCAAATAATATTGGTAATATAATTGCTGCTTCAATAGTGTAACTGGCTTTCTCATCCCTATACCAACGAGCAACTTTTTGTTTAATTAAAGATGCTATTAGCTTTATCATCCGCTTTATTCATTAATCGACGTAACAACGCCATGATCCAGTCTTTAAATAACAATGCAATTAAAATAATTACTGCAATAATTAAAATGATCTCAATCGTACCAATGGCATCTTCTTCCATCATAAATTCATTCCATTTTCTGCTACTACGTGCTATCCATAACTTCATAGTTCTCTTACCTCTCTTCTTATCGATTTACATTGCTATCATCACTGCTGGAGCAGCAATTAAAACAATCATTGTAAAAAGTAACAATACAAGTGGAAAAACAAGTTTAGAGGAAGCTTCTTCTCCTTTTGTTTTTACTATGTTTTTTCGCGTTTCCCATAGCGATATCGTTTGTTCTTTTAAAGCTACTACTAGCTGATCGCCGCCACGTTTATAATTTAGTAATAAAATAGTAGAAAACGTAGCAATTTCTTGGACTGCACACTGTTTATTAAACTTTTCTAGCACTTGTTCAAACGATTGTCCATGCTGTAAGGCTATCGCTGCTAACTGCCACTGCTGTGGTAATGGTTCTTCTAATTGTTGTGTTTGAAATTGTAACCCTATTTTAATAAACGCTCGTTGAACCGTTTCCCCCGCTCCGATTAACAACACTAGCCTGCTTACAAGACCTGGAAGTGCTGCAACGATTGCTATTTTTCTGCTAGTCACCTGGTTACTAGACTCGACAAATAATCTCACAACAAATAACAATCCGATTACCAATCCCGCAGGTAGTATAATCCATTCCTTCGTCAGAATGCTAACCACACTACAACCAGTAGCAGTAAGATAGCTATAACCAATGGTTAAGGCAAGCCACTGTTTCGTTTGTTCCATTGACCAATCTTCTTCTCGTAAAATGCGTTGTTCTACATGCAGTACATTCAGTCGTAATGGTATGTAAACGTGCCAACTACCGCTATATAACAAATGGTAGAATGGTGCTACTAGCATTATTTCTTTCCATTGTTTGCTACTTATTTTTTTCACTAAATGATCTAATTGTTTTCCTTTACTATCTTCTCTCTGGGTACGCCACTTCATGTTTTTCCAATAGAAGATAAGGAGCGTAATCCAACCGCCGATAAGTACTATCACTGTACTTAATGCAAATAGGTAAATGACTGTCCCCCCTAGTACTAATCGGTTAGCGTTCAATTATAGTTTTATATTCATAATTTTCAAAATAAATATAGAACTTATCACAATAGATATTAGTGCTACCGTTAATACGACGTATCCAATTCCACTATATAATGGAGCCATATAATCAGGCGCAGCAAGTTGTAAAAATCCCAAAAAGACAAACGGTACAACAAGCATAATTTGAGCTTCAAATTTCTTGTGAGCAATTAAAACTGCGATTTCTTGTTCGGTTGCTAATTTGTCCGATATAAGAGCTGCTGTATGCTTCGTTACTTCTATTAAATTACCACCCGAACGTTTACAGGTGACAATCGCTTCGGCAAACTGCATCATTTCCTCTACTTTTGTTCGTTCCGCCATCTGTAGCAATGCTTGCTCCAACGGCTCAGCATGCTGTAGTCGAGTAATAACCCATTGCAATTCTTTTATAATTGCTGTATTCGGATCAGGAAATAGCCAGCTTAAATCAACAACTGCTGTTAGAAATGCATTTTCTACGGATCTACCAGCTGCCAAGGAAGATGTTATCGTATACAACGCTTCTTTAAATTGAATCTGTAGCTGCTGCCGGCGTTTTTTGATCATAGATTTGCAATACATTCTAGGAGCTATAATCCCTAGCAATGAAAAAAGTAATGCTAACCAAATCGATCGATAGAACAAATAAATTAAAATAAAGATGACTATCGATCCTAGTATTGCCGTCCCTATCCACTGCAAAGATGATAATCTATAATGTCCGTAGTCAGTCGCTTGTCGCTGCCACTCTATTCGCTCTTGCTTGCTTACAATATCAAGAGCTAACCAGTTCTTTATTTCGTTTACTTGCAGTTTTTTAACCAATCGCCGCTTTAACATAATCACCACCTATTTTTTATACATCCTCACCAGTATCAGTCTCCTTATCCCATTGATATAGCGGTTGAAGTACAATTTCACCAGCCTCTATGCCAGCGACACTACTAATTTGAGCAACTTTACGGGTTCCATCTCTCAGCCTAATTAAATGAATAATAATATCTAGTGCTGAAGCCATTTGCTTCCGTACAACTACGATTGGCAACTCTACAGCGCTCAATACCATCGTTTCTAGTCTTGATAACATATCCTGTGCACTATTCGCATGTGCGCTAGTCAAGGAGCCAGCGTGTCCAGTATTCAATGCTTGGAGCATATCAAAAGCTTCAGCTCCCCGCACTTCACCAATAATTATCCGATCCGGGCGCATACGAAGTGCAGCTTTAATCAGTTGGCGAATGGTAATCTCTCCTTTCCCTTCTGTATTTGCATTACGCGTTTCTAACGCAACTACATTAGACAATGAACGTAGCTGTAGTTCCGCAGAATCTTCAATTGTAATGACTCGTTCTTGCGAAGGAATTAACTGCGATAAAACGTTAAGAAATGTCGTTTTTCCCGTTCCTGTACCGCCACTAATGCAAATATTTTTACGATCTAGCACTAATTGTTGTAGTAATTGAGCCACTTGTTCCGTCATTGATCCACTGTGCAATAATTGTTGCATCGTTAGTGGATGTTGAGGAAATTTACGAATTGTAACACTCGGTCCTCGCAATGCGATAGGTGGTAATACAACATGTACACGTGATCCATCTTTTAAACGGGCATCTACAATCGGTGTCATTTCATTAACAATTCGATTCACTCCAGAGACAATCATCTGAATAACATCTTCCAGCCGTTCACTACTATCGAACTGTTGCGGTAAGCGAGTGATAATACCATTACGTTCAATATAAATATGATCATAATTGTTAATCATAATTTCGGTAATCGTATGGTCTTCCAACAATGGCTGTAACAAATCCAACCCACGAAAGGAATGGAATAAGCGATGCGTTAGTTGAAATGTTTCTGTAGCACTCCACTTAACGTGATCACGATGTAATATTATTTCTCCTTCAATAATTGCCCATAACTGTTCGTCAGACAAAGTAGAATGCTGCTGTAACTTACTACGCACTTGCAAACGCAACTCATGAAAGTGCGAGTTCATCATTATGAATAGCGGCAACTTGATCCGATAGTAGATGAGCTAGTATCGAATGCACCGTTGCTCGATATAGTGAATTGCTAAAAATAGTAGCCGCTTCATCTGAAGTCCATTCTGCTATATATGGCAATTCAAAATATTTCTTAACCTGACGCTTGGTGGATAACAGAGCAGAAGGAGCTTGCTTATTCATAAAAACATACTCTACATTACCTATCATCGTCCGCATAACGTCGCCATATTGCCTAACAGCTTCGTCGATGATTTGTTGTTGTTTCCAATGTGCTAATTGCTGTTCCTTAGTAAGCCATATAATAGAGCTAGATTGCTGTAATATAGCGAACTCAATTTCTGTTAATACACTAGCTAAGTCAATGACAACTAGGTCATAATGCTCGCTATTTGCTACAGTTTTTATCATTTCGGTCACATCATTAGCTGTTAACAGCTGCCTATCATCTCCATGATGAAATGGTTCGAAATAATCAAATTTCCACTGTTCATGATAATTTTTAGCTGTTATCCATTGTTTACAATGCTGACCGTTGGCTATTTTCTTTGCACTGTATAATAATGCTGACATCCCTCTCTTCCGTTCCCCATCTACCGGATAATTATTCGAATGGTATTTTCGATCTAGCCAATATAACGAACTATTCCAGCGCTCCAAATTAAGATATAATACTCGTTGATCTGCCGCTGCTATAGCTGCCAAGTGTAGCGCAAATGTTGTTTTTCCAATATTTGCTTCGGTCGCATACACTGTAACTACTTTCATTTCCCCTGCAGTTTGATTTACCAAGGCTGATGAGGAGGATTTCGTTTGACTACGCAGCATATAACCTTCTAGCAGTTGTTGTAACAAACTTGGTAGTGGCTGTAATTTCTTCACCGAAAACACAAGTCCATCCACCATCGTAAGCGGAAGATTTTCATTATTATCTTGCCTCACTAACAGCGCTACAGGAATTGTATAAAAGTCCAAACGAAGTCCATCTGCTAATGATTGTTCCATCACTAAAAAATCTTCGCTCCCACCGGCTGTTCTAAATTGCTTGTAAGCCTCCACAGAAGTAAATAGAGACAACGACCACTTCTCCCTAATCGATTGACGCTTGACATACTGTGAAACTCTTCGCAAATAAGTTTCATCCTGCGCTACTAATGCTAGGTGCTTCATATTTGTTCCTCCCACTTATTCTGTAATGTTGTAAAAACGCAAAAAAACACCGCCATGGATAGATAAAAACTATCCACACGGTGCTTCCGCGTTAATTATTTTCTGTTGCCTATAAATTATCACATGATGACTGCTATCGTCAACTATATTTTATAAACTACCAAAAAAATTAGTTAGCTCAATCTGCACACTTTCTTCTGAATCCGAACCATGGATGACATTACTTGCTACATCTGTAGCAAAATCTCCCCTAATCGTACCTGCAGCTGCATTGACAGGATTAGTAGCTCCAATAAGTGAACGAGCATTTTGAATAGCGTTAGTAGCAGATAGCTCCATCGCAAATACTGGTCCAGATATAATATAATCAACTAGCTCTCCAAAAAAAGGTTTCTCTTTTAAGTGAGCATAATGCTTTTCTGCGAGTTCTACACTTACCTGCATCAGTTGCGCTCGTACAAGTGTAAATCCTTTAGCTTCAAAACGAGCAACTATTTTTCCTGTTAATCCACGCGCTACACCATCAGGTTTAATCATAACAAACGTTCTTTCCATCGTAAAACCTCCATAGAATCGATTATATTATTGCTTTATCATTTCTCTTGTTCGGTTAAAATTAAAAATTGTGCGACATCTTGTTCAATTAACATAGCAGCAGCATCCCAAAAATCTGGTTTCGTTAAATCAACCTGCAAATGTTTTTCTGCCAACTGTTCTACGGTCATTCTACCAGTATCTTGCAGCAACGCGACATATCGTTTGGCAAAATCACTTTTATCCTGCTTCGCATATTGATAGAGACCTGCACTGAACAAATAACCAAAGGTATATGGAAAATTATAAAACGGTACATCTGTTAAATAGAAATGCAGTTTAGAAGCCCAAAAATGTGGATGTAATTGCTCTATCGTTCCTAAATAAGCTTCCTGTTGAGCTTGCTCCATCAGTTGGTTTAATTGCTCAACTTGGACAAACCCTTTTGCTCTAGCTTCGTAAAATCTCGTTTCAAATAAAAATCGAGCGTGAATGTTCATATAAAATGCCACTGCACGCTGTATTTTATCTTCCAATAAAGCGATTTTTTCTTCTTTATTTGATGTTGCTTGTAGCGCTCCATCTGACACAAGAAGTTCCGCAAAGGTTGATGCCGTTTCAGCAACATTCATAGCATATTGCTGAGAAAATGGAGCAATGTCCTTCATGACATGTTGATGATAAGCGTGACCTAGTTCATGGGCTAAAGTCGAAACGTTAGACATCGATCCAGAGTACGTCATAAAAATCCTTGTTTCACCAGTTTTAGGAAAGCTCGTACAAAAGCCTCCCGCTCGTTTTCCCGGTCGATCTTCCGCTTCCACCCATTGTTTTTTTAATGCCATCGCTGAAAACTGAGCCATATCACCATCAAATTTTGCAAACTGATCCACAATAAAGTTAGCCGCTTCATCATAACTCATCACACGATTGGAAACAGCTAGCGGCGCTTCAACGTCATGCCAATGAAGTTTGTCTACCCCTAATAATTCTGCTTTTCGTACAAGATAAGGAAGAAGTATTTGCTTTCCTTTGGAAACTGCTGACCACATCGCTTCCAACGTTTCTGCACTCATGCGGTTTATAAATAGTGGTTCTTTTAGTACGGATTGCCATTCACGTTTATTGTATAATTTCAACCGGAAGCCAGATATGCGATTTATCACAGTGGCAAATAGGTCGGCATGTGATGCCCACACCTTTTCCCATTCGGCAAAAACCATTTCACGCTTCGTTCGATCTGCTTCTGATAATCGATTTTGCATCTGACCAACAGATAAAAATTCTGGCTGTCCTTGATCATCTGTCGCTTGAAATTGTAATCGTCCTGCTAAACTATTATAGAACTCTGCCCATCCATGGTATCCGTCAATTTCAAGTTGAGCAGTCCACTCTTCTAGCTCAGGGGCAAGTTTTTGCTGTGCAAGCAGTCGACGTTCTTCTAAATAAAAAGCGATCTCTGCTAATGCTGGATCTAATAACAAATCTCCCCATCGTTCATCCGTTAATTGCAATAATTTCGTATCAAACACAGTAGTCAATGCCGTATAACGAGCGATCAAAGTTGCAATCCGATCTTGCAATTGCTGTGCTGCCGTATCCGCTACATATTGAGCTAACAAACAAGAAACAAACGATTCTGCTTCTCTAATAGTTAACAAACATTGCTGCATAAGTGCAGTAATCTGTACCCATTGTTGTCGCGCTTCTGGCTGATCATCTACCGTAAGTAACATACGAGAAATTGTCTCTAGTTGCTCCTCAAGTTCTCGTAATTCTTGCAGCAACTTTTCGGATGTTGCCCCACCATCGTAAATAGGATCTAGATCCCACTGTAAAGATAAATTGTGTAATTCCAATCTAAGTTCTTCCTCCCTCTACATTAAGATTTGCACATTTTGCGTGCCCATTGTATAACTATAAGTATCTATCATTTTTGTAATTTACTTTTGACTTACTTTAGATGATTATTTCTTTAGTATATACTTTACAACCGGAGGTTTCCACTTATGTCCAGACCATTACAAATTTCAGCCGAAACAGCCCAGTTGTTATCCAAACAACTAGGCGTTCCAATCGAGCATATCATGCATATGCCCAAACATATTTTAGTGCAGAAGCTTACAGAGCTTGCTAAGCAGCAAGCGCAGGAAAAAGATCAAACTAACGATACAGCAAGCAATGAGCAATCCACATGATGATTCCGTTTAATAAAGCGTGGACGTATGAAATTATTGCCAAAGATATTTATGTATCGTCCTGTCCTTTCTGTCACACAGAAAATGTATTGTTACCATTAAAAATCGAGCATTTAAAACTCATTCAAACGGGTCAAAAAAAACTGTTAATATTTCCTTGTTGCTTTAATAAAGTAACATTGATCGATGCCGATCAAGATTACCTACTCACGGATACGGTACTCCGCTAATTCGTTTGTAATAGATGCGAGTAACTTACCATTACTCGTCTTCTGAATTAACAAAGTGATATGCAGGAGCGGACAGGCGCTGCAATATGAGCTGCGTTAGCTCCTCATTCACCTCTAACTCTTGTAGTGCATGTCGCATGCAAGAAAGCCACGCTTCTGCCCTTTGTGGAGTAACAGGAAACGGCATATGCCGTGCTCTCATCATCGGATGCCCATAAGCATCTGAATACAAAGACGGTCCTCCAAAAAATTGGGTTAAAAACATATATTGCTTTTCAACTACAGGCTGTATATCTTCAGGAAATATCGGACTAAGTAGTGGATCTGCTTGTACATTAGTATAAAATGTTTCTACCACGTCGCGTAGTTTTTCTGCTCCCAACATTTCATGAATGGTCGGTTTTTTCTCCCTTACTTCACTCATTACACTCACTTCCTATCATCTATCGTCATCACTTACTTATAATTAACATGTTCCTTGTTATTATAACATAGAAAATTATTTCCATCTCTATTTCTAATCAGGAAGTATGTTATCGCCTTTGGCATCATATAGGTATAAGTACAAGCTATAATCTAGCCAATACTTTGCTATATGAAACGGAGGTTAATAGATTGCTTCGCATGCTCACACACCCCTTATCGATTACTGCATTAGTTGCCTTATTATTCACTTTGTTAATGGCTATATTTCCAGTCGAAACATTACAATCATCTTTACGCGGATTATCTATTTGGTGGGATGTACTATTTCCATCGTTATTTCCGTTTTTTATTATTTCTGAAATTATGCTTGGTATAGGTGTCGTTCATTTTGTTGGTAAACTACTTGATCCGATCATGAAACCACTATTTCGCGTTCCTGGTATTGGTGGTTTTGTATTCGCCATGGGTTACATTTCTGGTTATCCAGTCGGTGCAAGATTAACTTCCCAATTAAGAGAACAAGGGTTAGTAAGTCGAGTAGAAGGAGAACGATTAGTCGCTTTTACTACTACATCCGATCCGATTTTTCTAATAGGAGCTGTATCTGTTGGTTTTTATAAAAATGTTGCAGTTGCTCCGATACTTGCTATCGCTCATTATGGTGGCGGAATATTAATTGGATTATGTATGCGATTTTACGGAAATAGAGTAGTGGCGCATTCGAGTAATGATAAGGAAGTGGAAACGAACAATAAAAATCGACTCTCTTCTGCTTTTGAAGCGATGCATGCTGCACGATTAAAAGATGGTCGCACCATTGGTAAATTATTGCAAGACGCTATCGAATCCTCATTAAAACTAATGTTTGTCGTCGGTGGATTAGTTGTATTCTTCTCTGTCTTAATGGAATTACTAACACAGACGGGGCTAATGCAAGTTGCCGCACAGTCTTTACGTCATCTGTTTACACTTGTTGGTATGCCACCTTCGCTTGCAGACGCTATATTGCATGGATTATTTGAAGTTACGCTTGGCGCACGTAGCGCTGCCGAGGCGCATACATACGACACTTCTGGCAGTTCTATTCATCTAATGCTCGTTCATCAAGTAGCAATAGGCGCATTTATTTTATCTTGGGCTGGTCTATCAGTACATGCACAAATCGCAAGTCTACTAAGTAAAACAGATATGAGATACGCCCCCCTATTATTTGCCCGCCTTATTCATGGCATCATATCTGCTCTTCTTGTTTATCTATTATGGAATTGGCTTGGCGTTTAGCCGCTACTAATAAATCAGTTGGTTTATCTTTTTTAATCTGTTGATTGTTTTTATATAGAAATTCCATTATCATTTATAGATAGAAGAGATATTGTATCGGGAAGGAGATTTTCATTGAATTATACCGTTATTGACCGAGGTGACCAGTTGTCCAAGCAACTCGCCGAACAATTCCACCAGCTTGTAGCAAATATAGGCTTTTCGCACCAACCAGACAATCCGGATCTTGTACTGTCTATTGGTGGCGATGGCACATTGTTACAAGCTTTTCAATCGTATACAGATCGGTTAGAGCAAGTAGCTTTTATCGGGGTTCACACGGGACATCTGGGCTTTTATGCAGACTGGAAAGCAGATGAACTGGAGAAGTTAGTGGAGTTTATGGCTAATGCGCAACCAACCTACGTTCGTTATCCACTACTTGATATAGAAGTACAACAAGCGAAAAAAACAACGTCTTATCTAGCACTAAACGAATTAACGTTAAAAGGTGTCGATCAAACATTAGTTGCTCAAATCAATATTAATGATGAACTGTTCGAAATGTTTCGTGGTGATGGAATTGTCATTTCGACACCGTCAGGCAGTACCGCTTATAATAAAAGTGTTGGCGGAGCAATTGTCCATCCTTCATTCGAAGCATTACAATTAGCTGAAATTGCTTCCATCAACAATCGGGTATTCCGAACGCTTGGTTCATCCACTCTGTTACCGAAACATCATCATTGTGATATTATTTCTAGAAAAGAGCAACGATTACAGCTAAGTATCGATCATATGGCAATTACAGACGAAGATATCGTATCCATCCGTTGTAGTGTCTCTGATCAAAAAGTAAAATTTGCTCGTTATCGCCCATTTCCATTTTGGGATCGAGTACGAGAAGCATTTTTAGGTTATGAATATAACGAATAGCAAACAGGCAGTGCATCATGATGCACTGCCTGTTTTTTATAGGATCAACTTTCGTTCCCACTATGTCCAGCACCGGTTGCTACTGTTTCCCGCTCTGCACGCTGGCTTTTACGATTACGTTGACCTTTTCGATAATAGAAATCTTTTCGATTTCTTTGTTTTTTACTTGGCACATCGATTTGTTGCTCTTGCAACTCATCCGTTACTAGTTCAGGATCAACTTCTACTGACTTTTTCACGGGCGAGTGACGCTTATTCGAAGACATTTTAGCTGGCACTTGTTCTTTTGGTTCGCTCATCGCTTCTTCCTCTGTACCCTGTACAGATTCCACACCCAGTACTAATAGTTCATCCTCAGTTTGACTCGCTACATCTGATTCTTGTTTACTACTATGTTTCTTTTCTAACAAAAAATAAGCACAACCAAAATTGCAGTATTCATTAATATAATCAGATATGCTGGAATATAAACTTTCCTTGGCAGCTTTGGGAGTTTGATCTCGAAAAAATCCTTTCAAACGTAGCTGATTGTAACCCCAATCACCGATAATATAATCATACCGATCCAACACTTCGCTATACCGATCTCGAAACGCTTCAAAATTCCAGCCATTTCTATTTTCATACACCAGCTCAAAAGATTTATTTCCTATATGAATCAAAGCCATATTAGCACCTCACCTATATCAACATACTACAATCATTACGCTATTTTTACTGTGCATGATTAGTTGTTTCTGATCTTTCTTCCGCTGCTAAAGCAGCATCTGTCTGCTCATGAGCATGATACGAACTACGAACTAATGGTCCAGATTCCACATGGCGGAATCCTCTTTTCATTCCTTCTTCCTTTAGCAAAGCAAATTCATCGGGATGAACATAACGCTTAACAGAAAGGTGTTTGGATGACGGTTGTAAATATTGTCCTAATGTTAATATATTAACATCGACTGCACGCAAATCATCCATTGCTTGCAATATTTCATCCCATTCTTCCCCTACTCCTAACATAATACTCGATTTAGTCGGAATTTTGGGATTCATTTGTTTAGCTTGTGCTAGCAATTCCAACGAACGACGGTATTTTGCTTTGGCACGAACACGATCAGACATCCGCTCCACCGTTTCAATATTGTGGTTTAATATATCTGGCTTGGCATCCATCACCACTTGCAATGCATCCCAATTTGCCATAAAATCTGGAATTAAAACTTCAACACGACAAAACGGCATTCTTCTGCGAATTGCTTTGATTGTCTCCGCAAATATTAACGCACCACCATCTTTTAAGTCATCTCTTGCTACTGACGTAACAACGCAATGTTGTAGCCCCATCTGCTCTGCTGCTTCTGCTACACGTTCTGGTTCTTGCAAATCTAATTCTGTCGGCAAACCTGTTTTCACCGCACAAAACCGACATGCTCTCGTACAAATGTCACCTAGTATCATAAAAGTAGCTGTTCTATTCGCCCAGCATTCATAAATATTAGGGCAGCGTGCTTCTTCACATACACTATGTAACGTTTTGGATCGCATCATGTCTTTAATTTCGGCATAATTTCCGCCCGTAGTCAACTTTATTCGAAGCCAATCCGGTTTAGGCAACTTCTCTTGCTGTTTCATCGTTTAAACCTGCTTTCATTTTCATTTATATATTTTCATCCGTTACTCCATAAATTAATTACACCGTATATTATAACACGTTTTTTAAATTAAATAGCTATAACCTGAAATTTGTATCCATCATTTAGAGTAGAAAAAAGAACATGTGGCAAGCTAACTGTAGTGAATGATGTTACTTGGAAAGGATGATTCCGTTGAAACAGAGTAAAGTATTGCTCACCTTATTATTGTTAACTTCTTTTCTTTTTGCAAATAACGATCGTGTTACTGCCACTTCACTTACATATAACAATACCAACCAACAAGTGAAGACTACGACACCTTTATCCATTTCGGATGAAAAAAAACAATTATATGAACAACTAGAAGCTGTTACACTACTCCCTTGGTACTGGTTAGCTGCAATTGATCAATATGAAAGATCGCTAACAAAAGTAATGCCAAAAATAAGGCAAGCAACTGGTCAAATAAGTGCTATCTTTATTGATGAAAGCCGTTGGGCTGGTCCGCTTAATCCTAATCAGCAAGATGAACAAATATTATCCATTCAATGGTTTGGTGGAATAGGAAAAGATGGTGATGGAGACGGGCTAGCAAAACGAACGAGTGACCTTGACCTCCTCTATACGGTCAGTAGTCATATTACATCATTTGGTTTGCACGAAGATCAGCTTGCAAATGGTTTATGGCATTATTACAAAAATAGCCGTTCTGTCCAACGGGTGCAACAATTTGCAGCTATTTATCGTCAATTTGGACATTTAGATTTACAGGAACGAGCCTTTCCTCTACCTACTAATGCTGTCTATTCTTATAAAAACACATGGGGATTAAACCGCAGCTGGGGTGGTAAACGGACGCATGAAGGAACCGATCTATTCGCAAGAAATGGTACTCCTGTACGTAGCACTGCATATGGTATCGTCGAAATAAAAGGATGGAATCGCTATGGCGGTTGGCGCGTTGGCATTCGTGATTTGGATGGTTTTTATCATTACTTCGCTCATTTGAGCGGCTTTGAAAAATCACTGAACAAAGGAGATATCGTAAAGCCAGGTCAAATTATCGGCTGGGTTGGCAGTTCTGGTTATGGAAATCCTGGTACGCAAGGTAAGTTCCCACCGCATTTACATTACGGTATCTACAGTGATCGTGGCTCAGCAGAATGGTCTTTTGACCCTTATCCACTTCTCAGAAAATGGGAGCAAGCGGATAAGCAAAAAAGAATTAATAACTAATTACTACGTATAATCAACAACGTCAAAAGCTCAACGGGGCTCTCTAATAAGTCCTAAAACGAAAAGAAGCTGAAAGGAAAAATGTATTGTTTTTCCTTTCAGTGTGATCGTTTGAATACGCTAAAGCGTCTTTTAGAATGAACCTTTTCTTCAAGTTCCCCCTAGAGTAAGTGTCGATTGCCTGGTATAATGTTCCGTAGTAGTCAAAAAGCCAAATTTATACGTTTTTTCTTATGAAATCCTACGTTACCAACCACTTCACAAGTCCTTTATACGTTTTCTCGTACAAAATCTACGTTACTAGCCACTTTATATGTCCGTTTATAAGTTTTTTCGTACAAAACCTACATTTCTAGCTACTTCACACATCCGTTTATAAGTTTTTTCGTACAAAACCTACGTTTCTAGCTACTTCACACATCCGTTTATACGTTTTTTCGTACAAACAGCTGCCAGTGGTCTGTTTTTCACTGACTATCTGGACAGCCCTGCTTATTGTTAATTACTTTGTACATTTTCATTATTCATTTGATTGTCTTCCGGCAGTTGCGGTTGCGTCATTGTGCCAGATGCAGCTTCTTCCTCTGTAGGAACTGCTATCCCGTCGCCTACGCCTGGTGATATCGGAACTGAAATACTAGGAGCTTGTGGCGCAGATTCTCCAATCGGCTGCCCTGTGCCGTCATAATAATACATAGGAACGTCTCCTACAACGAGTAGATACGATATTGGAATATCTGTCTCAACTAATTCCGGTTCTGCATCAAATGGAATAATAATCGATACTTCAGCCATTACATGAATGTACACTTCTACTAATATCATATTAATGCCCGCATTTTTCTGTCTCGTACTTAGTTCGACTTTGACAGCTCCAGCTGGTTCAAAGCGAACCGGAACTCGTGGACCAAAAGATGAAATAATCGCACTGTTCAATGCATGACCTATGGGAATATATTCCGGAATGTGTTTAATATCCGTCAATGTAGTTTGAACCGTATCAATAGTAGCAGAAGTAATCCGCATATGTTCCCCATAATTAAGCATAAACCCCGATATTTTCCCATTCCCATTCATTTTCCACTCAATTAATTTTTCGGAATTAGAATTTCGAGCCACTTGATCGGTTATCGCTTTATTGATCGATTGTGTCGCAAGCTGCTTTACCCTTACTTTTGCGATATGCATCAACGGTGGGCGCAAGTTTTTCTCAATAAAAATAAAAGCAGGAACAGACAGCACCAGTAATATACACATTGCTATTAAAACGATATGTCTTTTTTTTATTTTTTTTGGTGGCTGCTTATTTGCTGTTGCTGGAGTCCATTTCCAGGCCATTGTTTTTGGTTTACGAATAGTAGATGATGGACGTTTAGGCAATCGTTTCAACGAAATTACAGGTATCTTTGCCCCCCACTTACGATAACTCGTTTTTTTCGGTTTACTACTACTTTTCCATACTTGCTGCGACCAAGTTGATTTTTTGATCGTATTTGGAAAAGTAAATCGTTTTTTTCCCCACTTGGTCATCCTCTCAGTCACACTCCTATGTCGTAAAATAACGTATTCTCGTCCGGTGCTTTATACATGCTATGCTTGTAACAACAAAAATAGGTCAACCATTATTTGGTTGACCTGATCTAATTACTGCTCTTATTCTACTTCAATATGTATCTTATTTATAATAATGACTTTATATATTGTAGATTAGTTTGTAACAACTGCTCCGTACTTCCCGAAGCGCTGAAATCTTCAAAACTTAACCAGCCATTGTAACCAATCGCCTTTAAGTCAGCAATCACTTGTGGCCAATGAACTACTCCTTTAGCAACCGCACACCAGTTCGCTTCCCATACCGGATCATGCTTGTTATCGACCACTTCAGGCAGTCCTTGCTTAGTCCACATCACAGGTCGCTTTAACCATTCTGCATTTTTTATGTGAACATGTGCCAAATATTCCCCAAGAATGCCTAATGCCATCCGATATTGCTCATGCCCTTCAAACACCATATTTCCCGGGTCATAAATTACTCCAACATATTGCGAATCTAAACCATCTAACAATCGCCTTGCCGCCGTTGCACTTGGAATAATTTGGTTATGATGTGTTTCGACTAATCCTTTTATACCATATATTTTCGCTAATCGAACTACTTCTTCCAAAAAACCTCTTGCTTCTCTCCATTGCTCCTGATAACTTTTGGATCGAATATAGGTTGGCACTCCTACTCGAATAGATGGAGACCCTAGCTGCTGTGCCGCTTGCATTGCTTGCTCTGTCGCTGCCAAATCACCGCAACTAATATACGCTGCCAAGTTAGTAACAGTCAAATTAGCCTGATCACATTGTTGTTTAATACTAGCAAGCTCTGTTGGTGTACTGTTTTTATCAACGGTACTCCAATTATTTCGCCAAAATGATGGTTTCTCATCTTTGTATTGCGATGGGATAGCGGCGTATCGCCACTCCACACCGTCATAACCGTATTGCTGTAGTAATTGAATCGTTCGTTCAACCGAACAATCTGGCATCATAACAGTAAAGACTGAAAACTTCACCAAACGTCACTCTCCTCGCTATAGGTATACAAAAGTAGGGCTGTCTTACTATCCTTTACATTTTAACATATTGCTCCATTCCCTATTTAACTCTGATTGCCCTTTTCTTATACGATCTGTATACTTTTCACTTTTTTAAGCTGTACGTTTTATATCTCATCCGCTATGATAGATAAGAATTCAATGTAACATAACATCATTTACAAACATATTGTTCATTTTTATTTACAGTTAGGAGATATTTTATGTCTATTAATCGCCGTTTAATGACCGATATTGACTTTGAAGAAGCTACTTTAAAAAAGCAATTCATTCGAGTTTTTAACAATAATCAACTGGTGGACTCTCGTACCCAGATTGTCCGCTTTGACGATCAAACTGTTGTTACACAGTCCAGTCCCATTGATTTAAACTACTATGATCGTAATGCTTGTGAATTTTACGTTCTACGATCGTAACAACCTATCATCGTTACTTTTTTCGCACCTATTTTAACGGCAGACGATAGATCGCTTTATTTTCCAAACCACGTATAAAAGGCGTCCATTCCTCAGTCTCTGGCGTTGTATGTAGCGTGTCTTCAACCATTTGTAGTTTTGCATCAATAGCGTCAATGTAATGAAGCGCTACTGCTTCTGGCAATTGTGGCTGGATTGAACTCCCCCACTCTGGCAAGTTATGGTGAGATAATACGAGGTGCTGTAATCCTAGTACTTCTGGAGCATCAAGTGCAATCTCAAGCTTCATAGCTGCTTCTGTAATCCAGCTCACTGCCAAATGAATGTGCCCAAGTAATTTTCCTTGATTGCTATAATCCGATACAATACCGTACGATGAATTCATCTCCGCTGGCTTCGCAATATCATGCAAAACGATACCTGCCAACAACAAATCTGCTCGTAAAAAAGGACGCTGTTCGCAAACAAATTTTCCAAGCTCCAACATACGTACCATATGATAAGCAAGCCCGCCATAATAAGCATGGTGGTGCGTTTTAGCAGCTGGTGCAGCGTATAGTTCATCTTTTACTTTATTAAAACAATACGTAGTAATCGCCTTTATCTCCGCATGTTCCATTTCTGATATCACTTTTTCTATCGTTGTCACAAGTTGCTCCGTACTAATTGGTGCAGAACGAATAAAATCTGTAATCGAAACGTTATCCTCCTCTTCTGCTTTTCGAAGGCGAATAATTTTCACTTGTAACCTTTCACGATACGTTTGTACAAGTCCTTGCACTTTTACTACCGTCATTGGCACAAATGTCTCCACATCTAATTTGCTGGCATCCCAAAGTTTTGCTGATATATAAGAGCTGCTATCCGACAATACAATATCCAAATACTCTTTCGGCGCACCGCCGCTCGTTTGCTTTACTTCCACTTCTTTCAACAAATAAAACCCCGTAAATTCATCCCCACTTACAAATTGTTTAATTAACATCATTTACCCTCATTTCTATCAATATCACTATCCATCACAAATAGATACCTATTTCATAGTGTATAGGAAGCTACATTTTAATCAAGTAAAATAGCTCATTGTTCCTCTTCATTATAATCCATGTAGCTTTTTAAACTGTTCAGGACTCATCCCACTATACTTTTTAAACACTGCACTAAAATAACTAGCATTATCATAACCAACTTCTTGCGCAATTTCATACAACTTTTTGCTTCGCTTCTTAAACATCAATCGTTTACTAAATCGAATTCTCTCTTGATTAATATATTCCATCGGGCGCATCGCTAATGTTTTTTTAAATAACCGGCACAAATATTGCTCCGACATATGAGCTGCACTTGCTATCTCTTGTAAGTTTAAATTACGATGCAAATGATTGTGAATATACTGTAATGCTGGACGAAGCCGTTCCTCATCATGTATTTCATTCGCTGATCCTATCAGTTCTTTCTTCAAATCAAGTAACAACGTATAAATTAACTTTGAGCGATTTATCTCTGCATCATTATCCTCATCATCTAACATTAACAACTCTTGTAATGACTGTAAAATGGTAGTTGTTTTTAACTGGCTAATTCCTGACCCATTAATTCGAGCATATGATAATAATTGCCCCGCTTCTCGTCCGTTAAACGCTACCCAAGCAACTTCCCACTTACTACTAAGTGGCACATAACGATGAGGTACTTCTGGAAACAACACGAATAAATCGCCTGGTCCAACTACTTTCTCATCATTCAAATATTGCAGCTCTCCTTTTCCACTTAATACTTGATGAATTTGAAAATCAGGAAATCCGAACGGACGAACCGTTTCATCTTGATGCTCCCAATATCCAACGGAAGTTACATACAGCGGAAGCAACAGTGATTCTTCTATTCGAGGAAACGACATCTTACTTTTCATCTCAGCAACTCCGTTTCAAATAGTAATAGAAATTAGCAATATCGTTTATTTAATTAGAAATACATAACTATTATACTGACAATATAAGAATATAATAAAGGAGTTGTCATCATGCGTCAAAAATTTCAATACGTACCGCCAGCTAATGGTTATCCAGAATGGAACAACAACCCAGAAATATTCGAACTAAATAGATTACCGGCTTATGCTCATATGATGCATTTTCCAACAGAACAAGAGGCTTTACTTAATGATCACCACACTTCATCATTGCAACTTAATCTAAATGGGTCATGGAAGTTCGCCTATGCAGAAACACCTGAACAACGAATCAAAAACTTTTATGAAATGAATTATGACTATAGTGATTGGGCTTCTATTAAAGTACCTGCTCATTGGCAAATGGAAGGATACGATTATCCACATTATACGAATAAAAAATATCCGTGGAGTGTCTCAGAACCTGATTTGAAAGCTCCATTTGCTCCGACAAAATATAATCCTGTTGGTTCCTATATCCGTACCTTTACAGTACCTGATCAATGGCAAGGACAACCCGTATTTATTAGTTTTAAAGGGGTAGAGTCTGCTTTTTACGTTTGGGTGAATGGTGATTTGGTCGGTTATAGTGAAGATACTTTTACTTCCGCCGATTTCGATCTAACACCTTACCTTGTAGCCGGAGAGAACAAACTAGCGGTAGAGGTTTACCGCTGGTGCGATGCAAGTTGGCTTGAGGATCAGGACTTTTGGAGAATGAGTGGTATTTTCCGTGATGTTATTTTGTATACGACTCCTAACGTATCTATTAACGATTTTTCCGTAAACGGTCTACTTGATGACCACTATCAAGACGGAGAACTTGCTGTCAACGTTTCGATCCAAAATTATAATTCAACAACGATGGAGCCCGTACAACTAGTTGTCAAATTATATGATGATCAGCAACAATTATTAGAAGAGCGAGTAATCACTATCCATAATGGCATCGCCGATCAAGCATCGTATCATGTATCGATTCCTGTAAGTAAGCCAAATCAATGGAGTGCCGAATATCCGCACCTCTACCATGTTGTTCTAGCTTTGCGAGATGCAGCTAATCAAACGATTAGTGCCGTTGGTTGTCGCACTGGTTTCCGTAGGTTTGAATTAAAAGATGGTTTAATGAAAATAAACGGTCAACGAATTGTATTTAGAGGTGTTAATCGACATGAATTTGTACAGGACAAAGGTAGAGCCATTGGTAGAGAAGAAATGATTCGCGATGTGAAACTAATGAAAGCTTACAATATAAATGCTGTTCGAACGTCTCATTATCCTAATCAGTCCACTTGGTATGAATTATGTGATGAGTATGGTCTTTATGTCATAGACGAAGTAAATTTAGAAACGCATGACACATGGGTCTACGGTCAAGGAACAGTTAATGAAACTAACGTACCAGGTAACAATCCAGCTTGGACGAGCAACGTCATTGATCGCAGTAACTCGATGCTACAACGGGACAAAAACCATCCCTCGATTATTATTTGGTCACTAGGAAATGAATCATTCGGTGGTACTAATTTTATCGAGATGTACAACTTTTTCAAAGAAAAAGATGCTACACGCTTAGTCCATTATGAAGGAGTATTCCATGCTCGTGAGTCTGATGCTGCTAGTGATATGGAATCTACCATGTACATTAAACCAGCAGAAGTAGAAAAGTATGCCCTTTCTAATCCAAAAAAACCTTATATCATCTGTGAATATAGTCATGCTATGGGGAACTCTTGTGGTGGGCTTCATCTTTATTGGGAGCTATTTGACAAATACGACATATTACAAGGTGCTTTTATTTGGGACTGGATTGATCAAGCGATTTTAACTAAAACAGAAGACGGTATCGAATATTTAGCATATGGCGGCGATTTTGGCGAGCAGCCACACGATGGAAACTTCTGCGGTAATGGACTGATCTTTGCTGATCAAACCGTCACTCCGAAGCTTGAAGAAGTAAAAAAATGCTACCAGCATATTAAAATAGAAATGAGCGATTATAAACAAGGAATCGTTCAACTAACGAATCGCTATTTATTTACTAACTTAAACGAATATACGTTAGTTTGGACCGTAACTTACAATGGTGAACAAGCACAACAAGGAACGATGGTTCTTGATGTGTCTCCTGGACAAACCGTCCAATTACAAGTGCCTTTTGAACAACCAACAGTAATAGACAAAGAAGCAATTCTGACTGTTTCTATTGTAAAAAATCAAGCAACGGACTGGGCAGAGCAAGGACATGAAGATTCTTGGGAGCAGTTTATATTAACACCATATCAACCAACCTTGCCACTAGCTACTACAAAACAGAGCGATCCACTATCAGTGAATGCGGCTGAGCAAACTTTACAAATTAGTGGCACTCATTTTTCTGTAGCATTTGATCGCACTAGCGGTGATCTGCAATCCTTTGTACTTCATGGAGAAGAAAGCTTGCTTGAACCAGTGAGACCTAACTTTTGGCGAGCTAAAATCGATAACGACCTTGGTAATAAATTACCTATGCGAGCAGGCATTTGGCGAGACGCACACGAACAGCGTACTTTGTTAACTTTCGATTTTATGATAGAAGGTAACTCAGTAAAAGTTACAAGTTTCTATCAGATCAATACGTATCCTATCTCTACATTAAAAATCGAATACCGTATTCGTCCGCAAGGGCTAATCGATGTAAACTATGCATTCACACCAGGAGCAGGTCTTCCAGAAATTCCTGAAATCGGCATGATGTTCGTCTTAAAGCATACGTTTGATACTATCTCTTGGTATGGTCGTGGTCCTCACGAAAACTATTGGGATCGTAAAACTAGCGCACGCATTGGGCAATTCAGTGGTACTGTGGCGGAACAATTCACACCGTATATTCGACCACAAGAATGCGGCAATAAAACAGATGTTCGCTACGCAAGCATCACTGCTAGCACTAATGGCACTGGCTTGCAGTTCGAAGCTGCTTCTATTCCATTAGAAGTAAACATACTTCCTTGGTCACCTGCAGAACTTGAAACACATGATCATTTGCATAAGTTGCCAACCAGTACGAAAAGTGTTTTACGTATCAATTACAAACAGATGGGTGTTGGCGGGGACGACAGTTGGGGAGCAAAAACACACGAGCAATTCACCTTGTTAACCAATCGTGCTTATCAATATAATTTTACTATTGGCATAATCGACTAACTAAGATACGATTCGCATGTTACATTCATTTTAAAAAAACTCTGCATCTTCGCGTAGCACGATGCAGAGTTTTTCCTGTTAATGAGATTCAATCATTGTCATTATTTTATCCATATTTTCATTCACTTTTTTCAAACTTAAGTAATCAATTTTTTCATGATAAGCATCATTATTCTCTGCTTGCTCTTCAATTGACAGCGATTCGAACTTATCTATATCACCGCTTGTTTCCATTAAGTAGTTATTTTCTGCCGTGTTCTCCATATTTGCTACAATTGTTTTTGCTTGTCGTATTCGTTCAAGTAGGTATTTCTCATCGTAATGATCATCATTCATTTCTGCTACCAGATGTTGCAACAATTGATTTAACTCCATTAACTGATTAGCAGCTTGATCGTTTCTTTCCATATGATCAGTAATTTGCTTCGATGCTTGTAACAATTCTATCATTCGCTCTGTTCGCTGCATCTTAACTTTCCCCTTTCCTTTCCATTTTGTATTAGTAGTGTGCTTCTATTTTCCTTACTTATACCAAAAATGAAGCGAGCCCATTTTTTTATAACCTGTGTAACAATCGTAAATTGAATTTTTGCGTATGACATTAATTATTAACTGTAGCTACCTATTGAGGAAAACAGTACAGTAGCTATATAGACCATCTTATTTAATTACATGATTGAAAGGATGAATAGCGTGAATTTTCATGAAGCTGAGCAAATAATAACGATGGAGCATGCCAACACAACAGTAATAGTCAATAAGCAAGATCTAACCGTATCCATTCAAACAAACGATGCCACTTGGAAAACAAATAAGGAAGCCGCACGACTAACGATTGGATTTGACAAAAAGTCACAACATGTTATTACTTTACAATCTGCCTTAACCAAACAGTTTAGTTATGTAGAATCTGGGACATTCCACAGTATCCAAATAAAACTCGAGCATTTCCTATTGCCGACTGAAATATCACCTATTACCGTCATCATATCCGTACAATTAAATACTTATGATAGCGATGTCATCTTTCAAACCCACCTCGTCCACAGTGATCATGTTGCCGAAACCGTTTGGCCGGGAGCGTTTTCTTTTAACGGCTCGAATGAACACGATTACACAGTCCTACCTGCGATGCAAGGATATATTTTGCCAGCTACTTGGGATAAGCCCGTTCGACGATACCACGGCGGTGTTATTTATGACAGAGATGGCTATATGCCTTGGTGGGGACAAGTAAAAAACAATAACGGATATATCGCTATCATAGAGACAGCAGATGATGCTCGGCTTACAATGGAGCATATTCCACATCTTCACAGCGAAATGGAAACGATCTGGATTCACTCTTTAGGTAATTTGCGGTATAATCGCAAATTGCGTTATCGCTTTCAAGCAAATATGAATTATGTAACGATGGCAAAAATATACCGTAACTACGTAAAAAGCTATGGTAACTTAAAAACGTTACAAGAGAAAATAGCTACAACACCACAGCTTGCCAAACTACAAGGAAGCGCTATCGTCCACACTTCCGTGCATACGTTTGTCAAACCAGTTTCTGATTATTATGATACTGAAAATCTTGAAAATAACGACAAAGTAATTACCTTTGCCGAAAGAGCTGAACAGTTAGTACAATTAAAAGCGCGATATGGGCAGTCGATTTATGTTCATGTAGATGGTTGGGGGCTAGCCGGATACGATAATCAGCATCCCGATGTTATACCACCAAGCCCACGTGGCGGAGGATATGAAGGAATGAAATCACTACAAAATACGTGTAAAGACAACGATATTTTGTTCGCTATCCATGACAATTATCGTGATTTCTACCACGATGCAGCCAGCTATAACGATCAACTGACCATCAAAAACCAAGATGGAAGTGCTGAATATTGTGATATATGGGCTGGTGGTGCACACAGCTTTTTATGTACTACATTTTCCAAAGACTACGTGCAACGAAATTATAATCAACTGGCAGCAAATAATGTACAGCCAGATGGTGTCTACATTGATGTATTTGCCGTTGTGCCAGGGGACGAATGCTACGATCCTGCGCATATGATGAGCCGAACCGCATCGTTAGAACATCGAGCTTCTTGCTTTGAAGAAATTCGTGCTCGCAATATGATCATTAGCTCGGAAGAACCAGCAGATTGGGCAATTCCTCATCTAGATTTGGTTCATCATGCTCCTTATGCGCTATATCCCGGACCTGGTGGTGGTCCAGCTATGGGAATTCCCGTTCCTTTATTTTCACTTGTATATCACGACACTATCGTTGTACCTTGGTCATTAGGGCGTGGCGACTGGGGCATTCCCGAACAAGATTTAGGATACTTACATGGATTACTTCATGGCGGTGTACCATACTTGTCGATTGAAGCAACGGACGAGGAATTAAACATCGTGCGATTACTTGCAAACTTACATGCTACAGTAGGTACGTTAGAGATGACTAATCATTCCTTCGTCGATAATAACTATCGGAGACAACTCACTACTTTTGCTAATGGAACAATAGTGGAAATCGACCTAGATGAAGACACGTTTGTTATTGTAGCGGAAGACGGAACTACGATCACTTCCATCAACTAACCCTTAATTACTAGCGTCACTAACATATAACCTTTCAACGCAAAGCGATATTTTCTCCATACAAAAACGCTATATTGAGCATATCTATACAGGGACCTACAGTTGCATCCACCCCTGAATATTGCTCAATATAGCGTCTTTTCATTTTATCGCTTCCCACTCCGTCTGCCAGTACGAAACTCTGTAGGTGAAACACCATAAAATAACGTAAACTGTTTCGTAAAATGGTGAACGGAAGAAAATCCGAAATCTTCCGCAACCATCGTCACCGTACGATTACTTTCTAACAAAGCGGTTTCAATATTTTTCATCAAAGCTCGCTGCCAATACTTTTTTGGAGACATTCCCGTAGCTTGTTTAAACAAGCTATACAATTGTGTTTTTTGCAAATCACATTGTGCTAACCACGCACGATAACCTTTATTATTCGTCGCTTGCTTTTCTACTTGATCTAACAGTGAAGCAATGCGATAATCCGCAAAAGCAGTATGTTCTGTTGATAAAACTACCATCTCCCAAATAATTGTTCGCAGCAAATGATGAACGATAGCAGTGTCATACGGAGATTGCTTATCAAACTTTTCAACTACCTGTACAATAGTCTGGCTTAAAAAAGAATAATAAGGAATGTTCGTAACATACGCAATATGCGAAAATTCTTCTTTATGTCTAATATCCGTTAACAACGACGGATCAAAATCAGCTCTATCCCAAATAATATGATGTGGCGTAAAGCGCTTTTCCCAAGGATCGATATACAAATTATATGTTTCTAGCAAATAATCTGGTTTAGCATAAAAAGCATGTTCCAATAAAGGTGGTAGAAAAATCAAATCGCCTTTTTTAAGTGGGTATACTTTTTCTGCCACCGTAATCGAACCACTCCCACCTGCTACCAAATGAATAGCATAACAATAACCCATTCTAAATGACTCTACGTCATTACGTGCAAGCGGGAAGCGATAATAATGTGCGGCACGAAGCGATGGATCCAATTCTAATAAGGCTGTCATGGTCAACCTCGCCTTTTTTATCTCATCATGACATAATTGCAGTGAGTAGTAAAGTGACTACAATTGACGTTCTAATCTCTCAGCCATCCAATCATCGAGCGTAATAACCTTCTCTGGAGCAATATAACTTCGAGCCAAAAATCCCGCACCATGACCAATCATCGGATCTTGATCTGTCGGCTGATAACGTAAATCTACACTCCAGCGAACTTCCGTTGAATTATTCGGAGTGGACATGTGCAAACAACGATCGTTGAACAAAATAGCACTTCCTGCCGTAACTGGTAAAACTACCGTTTCTGTATTGCCCAACTGTTCCTCTTTTAAAGCTGTATAACCTGTACCCGTCGTTGTTTCTTGGTGCCATTTCAACACTTTTTTCCGATGAGTACGTGGTTTAATATGCAAACATCCATTTAATTCAGTAGCATCTACAAGCGGAATCCATACTGTAATAACCGGATTGGCATTAGCATCTGGCCAGTAGGACTTATCTTGGTGCCAAGGAACTGCACCCGCTGCTACTTTCGGCACTTTTGGACGGACATTATAAACTGGATTCGAAAATAATTCACCACCGATTAAAGATTCTACCGCATCTAATATTTTAGAATTACTCATTAACGTATAATAGCCTGGAATTCGATCGCGCCAGCTCCGACCATATTTTAAAAAGTGATCATGTGATAAATCTTCGAATATTTCGGCTAATCTAGTTTCAAATGGAGAATTCTCTCTTTTATCCGTTATTAAGCCATCGGAATAAAGATCATTCGCAATCATATCAACTTTCTGCATCATCGCTTCTCTAGCCGGTGCTAACTCTGCTTCGGTTAACAAGTTTGGTAACACCAAGTACCCTTCCAGATCATAAAACTCACGCTGTTCTTGTGTCAAACTTCCACCAAATTCAAATATATTCATCGATTTACCCTCCTACAACAACGGTTTTAATAGTAGTAATGTGATATTTATTACATCTCTATCGTAGCATCTGTTGTAAGCGTTGTATTTGTTTCATCGTTCATCTATTGATCAAATCTTCCGGTAAATTTAATGAAATTTAAACAGACTGCGCTATTGAGAATAAGAAATAAATAAAAAAGACTGGAAATTGGCAAGGCAGATCGCCGACCATTTTCCAGTCTTTCGTTAGTTAAATTTCCGCTGTCTCATTGCTTCGAATAACAGGATCGTACTTGCCATCGCCACATTAAGTGATTCAGAATCACCTGCCATCGGAATAATAAGCGATTCATTAGTCATTTGTTGTAATTCTGGTGATAAACCTTCCGATTCACTGCCCATTAACAGCCAAGTTGGATTGGTCCAATTATAGCTATAGCAAGTGTTAGTTGCTGCCAAACTTGTTCCAATTACATTCATCCGGTGCTGTTTCGCTTCCTGCAATAAAGTGAATAAATCCGCTTCAATAATAGGCAGATGAAACAACGATCCCATCGTGGAACGAACCGTTTTGGGATTATAAAGATCAACACAGCCTCTTCCTAGTATGACGGCATCGGCACCAGCAGCATCGGCACTTCGAATAATCGTCCCTGCATTACCTGGATCGCGAATACCATCCAATAAAATAACTAAGGAATCCTGTTTATATAAAGCTGCTGTATGTGTTTGCAATTTACCAACGATAGCAAATACTGGCGGCGCAGTATCTGTACCAGTACATTTGGCAATTGCTGCAGCTGATGCTTGCACCCACTCTGGAGTTGCTGCTTGAGTGGCTTGTACAGCATGTTTTGTAGTTGGGACAAATGGTAGTAGTTCTTTCGGTATCCCTCGATCAACATCATAAACGACAACCGATACGGCAGCACCAGCTTTCAGTGCCTCCAATACAAGATGTACTCCTTCTACAATAAACTGACCGATTCGATCTCGATATTTTTTCTCTAATAAAGATGCCCATTGTTTCACTCTCATATTATGTGGTGAAGCGATATAGGGATGATTTGTTAACATGCTTGCAGCAACCTTCCGTACATAATGAACTCTTATTATAACATGAAGTTACATTATCACAATAATAAAGAGATATCTTAGTAATATCAAGGGCACAAGTTGGTTTAATCCAAACAAACACGTGTTAATGATACGTATTGCAAGTTTACACGTACCATTAGCACGTGTTATAATAAAGATAGAAAGGAGGGCATCATGAAGAATATCACTTCCCGGGAACTCATTAAAATAATTGAAAACGACGGTTGGAGATTGGTCGCCATAGTGGGAAGTCATCATCAGTTTAAACATCCAAGCAAGTCAGGGAAAGTGACTATTCCTCATCCCAAGAAAGAACTTGCACCAAAGACCATTAAAACAATACTCAAACAGGCAGAGCTCCTATAAGGAGTCCTCCAAGGAGGTTTATATAATGTCAAGTTTGTACCTATATCCGGCTGTTTTTGAACCGAACGAGCACAATGGATTTACAATTACATTTCCCAATCTTCCGGGATGTGTCACAGAAGGCGATGACATTGCTGATGGGTTACGTATGGCTCAGGAAGCACTGGCACTGCATTTGTACGGAATGGAACGTGATGGCGATCCTATCCCAAAAGCATCCAGCCCCAATAGCAAACTCATTCCAGTTGATGCGGCTGAAGGTACTTTTGTTAACATTATCTCTGCAAAAACAGCACCTATTCGTGACGAGTTGCAGAATCGTGCGGTTAAAAAGACCTTAACCATTCCTCAATGGCTTAACGACGAAGCGGAAGAAGCTGGTCTTAACTTTTCCCAAACGTTGCAATTTGCCTTGAAAGAAAAGCTTGGTATCACAGAGAAGCAACCGTAATGGTTGCTTCTTTTGTCTATATTTTTTTAAAAAGGGCATAATAAAGCAATCGTCTAATGTACTATGGGAGGTTTTCAATTAATGGTAAATATTAATTTACGTCAAGCTATTTTATTACGTGTTTATGGAAAAAGTGAAGAAGAATTACAACAAATTATCCATGATTCCATTGACTACAAAGAAGAAGCATTACCAGGTCTAGGTGTATTATTCGAAATGATATGGAAAGAATGCGACGAATCAACCCGGCAGCAACTAATATCCCATCTACACAAACATTTGGCTAATATTCCAATCGATAGTACCACATCATTTGACTAACTGTTTGACAAGTGAATTGTTCCACTGTTTACGGCAACTTTTTTCACCAAAACTAATAATTTCCAATCGCTTGCTCGCTTGGATTCGTTTGATAGACCATCTTACCGCCTACAATAGTAGTCGTTATCCACGGAATTTGCTCATAACGATCAACGAATAACAAATCAGCGTACTTACCAACTGCTATAGAACCACATTTTTCTGCTATTCCCATTGCTGCTGCAGGATGTAAACTAACCATTTTCACTGCAGCAGGTAAACTTAATACTTGCTCATCGGCTAATTTAAAAACAGCAGCTAGTAGAGATGAAGGATGATAATCCGAACAAATAATATGAGCAGCATGCTGCTTAATTGCATCGGTAGCTCGTAAGTTCAAATCATGGGAACCGCCTCTTACAATATTAGGCGCTCCTACACATATATACATCCCCTGTTCGGTAGCGTACTGAGCAGTTTGCAAATCAATCGGAAACTCACTAATTATAGCTCCACGACTTATCGACTTATCCACCTGTTCTTGCGTATCGTCATCATGCGATGCTATAGCAATACCTTTGTTTTTGGCCGCTTGAGCTAGTTCTTGTAATGCCTTCCAATCCACTTGCGTTCTTCTCTCTTGCAATTCTGCCACAATCGCACCTACTTCATCACGTGTAACACCTTGATTTTTCATCACATAACGTTCAAAGGAATCAGGCTTACGATATTGTCCCTGTCCAGGCGAATGATCCATAAAAGAGAGAAAGTCAATTTTATTCGTTTCAATATATTGTTTGGCTAATTTCATTCCAGTTAAATGCGACACTTCATAACGCAAATGAATTCTATTTCTCACCATCGCTCTTTGCTTACGATATGTATTAATCCACTCCACCATCTGTGCTAATTTATCTTCCCCGCGCAAACTTAATCCTACACCTAATGATAGAGAATGATACATCGTTGTAATGCCATACAGCGGTAGTTTTCGTTCGAATTCCATAAAAGCAAACGGTAATGGAAACAATGTATTAGGTCGTGGTTCTACTTCTTTCTCAATCGTATCACAATGAATATCGATCATCCCAGGCAATACATACTGCCCTTGAGCATCGATGATCTGGAGTTTCTGAGCAAAATTAACTGTAAATTGTTCCTTCCAACGCATCATTTCTTCTGTACTATCAAAAATTTCAATGATTATTCCATTATGTATAGCAAGAGCAACTTGTACAATTTCTTCTGCTAATACAAGTTGTCCGTTTATTATTAACGTTACTTCGTTATACTCGATTTCCATTCATAAATCCCTTCTTTCTTTTAGTAATTAATTACAACATCTTACAGTATATCATAACAAAAAACTGCTCACTTGTCTGATAGACGAGAAGCAGTTTCCATGAGAATTATTTTATTTTTATATTTAAGAATTCAAGTCTGATTCCTTCGGTATATATTGAAATATTTCACCTGTTTCGAGTGAGGAAATTAATCGCTCCAACCAGTTGTAATATTGCAAAGCTTCCGTTATTTTCTGCTGATCTGTGCTTACAATTAACTGTAGTTGTTCATCATCTGGATACTTTTCTATTAACTGCTCAAGCTCTTGCAATGATTTACGAAGTATTGTCATATTCTGTTCCACTGCTTTACGCCAGCGAATCGAAAAATAATCACTAAAGTTTTGATGCCAATCCGGTACGACTTCATAAAGATCTTTACGCGAACCTCTACCCCATACCTTATTAATCATTTTCAAATTTTGCAATGTTCGCATACCCGTACTAATTGATGTTTTACTCATTCCCATAGCGGAACTCATTTCATCTAGTGTTACAGGTTGTTCATTAAAATACATTGTTCCATACAAATGACCAATCGACATCGTTACGCCGTACAAATCCATGTTTTTACCTATGGAATCAATGACTCTGCTACGTACCGTTTGTAGTTTTAATAGTTGATCCTCTGATAATAGCGCAAGTTCATCCATGTTAATCCTCCCGAAAGCGACCTAAGCCGCTACTACTTCCCTTCTCATTGTAAGCTACAAGCACAACATAGTAAAGAATACACTATATGGGCATACTAGCGAAAAAGGGAGTTAAACGTAGTATACACTATAATAAGTTTGTAAAGTTTAAACTGTACGGACTATACGAGCTGTCAGACACTTTGACCATTACTGCCAAATCAATCTACACTTGTATAGTCACGTAATTCACGTGTTTATGACAGAGGGGGGCACTTTATGAGCATCATAGAAGCGAGAAAGCTAACAAAAATTTTCGGGTCCGATCCGAAAAAAGCGATCCCGCTCCTTGAACAAGGATGGACAAAAGATAAAATTTTAGCTGAAACCAAATTGACAGTTGGAGTGAATCAAGCCAGCTTTTCTATTGATCCAGGACAAATATTTGTCATTATGGGATTATCCGGGAGCGGTAAGTCAACGCTAGTTCGATTGTTGAATCGACTAATCGAGCCTACAAATGGTCAGCTACTATTTAACGGAACGGACGTACTTAAAATGTCTGCCGAACAATTGCGTCAATTTAGACGAAAAAACATTGGTATGGTCTTTCAAAAGTTTGCACTTTTTCCACATCGAACAGTAGTGGAAAACATTGAGTATGGATTAGAAATTCAAGGAATACCAAAAAAAGAACGACGCACAATGGCGATCGAATCGTTAGAATTGGTTGGACTGCACGGTTATGAAAATAGCTATCCGAATCAATTAAGTGGTGGTATGCAGCAACGCGTTGGGTTAGCACGTGGGCTAGCGAACGATCCAGAAGTATTATTAATGGACGAAGCGTTTAGTGCACTAGATCCACTTATTCGCAAAGACATGCAAGATGAATTAATTCAATTACAAGCGAAAATGCAAAAAACAATTGTATTCATTACCCATGATTTGGATGAAGCACTACGCTTAGGCGATCGTATCGCGCTAATGAAAGATGGAACAATCGTACAAATTGGCACTCCAGAAGAAATTATGATGAATCCGGCAAACAAATATGTGGAGCGTTTTATTGAAGACGTAGATTTATCTAAAGTGCTAACTGCTACTCACGTAATGAGCAAAGCCGAAACAATTACACCAGACAAAGGTCCTCGAGTCGCTCTACAATTTATGAGAGATAGAGGCGTATCCAGCTTATACGTTGTGGATCGATCCAAAAAATTATTAGGAGCTATAACTGCGGAACAAGCAGCGAATGCGATTAAAGTTAATGAGAATTTAGAAACAGCAATGAAACCATTGAATATAATTCCTACCACTTCACCAGATACAGCCATTAACGAACTGTTTGAAGTGATGGGTCAAAATAAACTCCCTGTTGCCGTTATTGATGATGAAGGAAAATTAAAAGGTGTCATCATCAAAGGTCTCGTATTTGCGGCATTAGCAGGTAATAACGGAATAGGAGATGAAAATTAAATATGAATCTTCCTAAACTTCCGCTTGCCTCATGGATTGAAGCTATTGAAAAATGGCTCGACGTCAACTTTGGTCCTTTTTTCGATGTAATCAGAATTAGCATTGATTATGTTGTAAATTTAATTAACGCTTCACTCATATATTTTCCAGCAATTGTAGTTATAATTATCTTTTCTGCTTTAGCGTGGTATTTAGGAAAATGGAGAATGGGTGTTTTCACAGCCATTGGATTATTGCTCATCGATAATTTAGGTCTGTGGAGCCAAACGATGCAAACACTCGCTCTAGTACTTACCGCAGCCGCCATTTCGATTTTGGTAGGTGTGCCAATTGGAATATTATGTTCTGCTAGTCGTTCCATCCAAAAAATTGTAACACCTATTTTAGACTTTATGCAGACAATGCCTGCGTTTGTCTATCTGCTACCTGCCATTACATTTTTCCGTCTTGGTGTCGTACCGGGGGTTATATCTTCCATTATCTTTGCGATTCCGCCAACGATTCGTTTAACCAATCTAGGTATCAGACAAGTACCTGAAGAACTGGTGGAAGCAGCTGATGCTTTCGGTTCCACACCTTCTCAGAAACTGTTTAAACTACAGTTACCATTAGCAATGCCAACTATTATGGCAGGAATCAACCAAACAATTATGCTATCACTATCGATGGTAGTTATCGCCTCCATGATTGGTGCCCAAGGTGTAGGAGCATTAGTATATCGTTCTGTTACACAAGGGAAAACAGGTGTTGGCTTCGAAGCTGGATTAGCTATCGTTATTATCGCGATAATTTTAGACCGTCTAACCCAACAAGTCATGAATAAAACCAAAAAAACATCTGATTCATAAAATTCTAATTTTAATTATAATAAGGAGTGGTTATTTTGTTTAAAAACAAGAAAAAATGGACAGTACTATCTAGTTTACTCGTTATCGTTGCTTTACTTGCAGCATGTGGCGGTGGCGGAGGTGGAGCTGGCAACAGTAATGCAAATGGTAATAATGGTGGCTCATCTAATCCTTCCCCTAATGCTTCAAAGGAAATTAAACTAGCTTATGTGGCTTGGGATTCAGAAATTGCAAGTACAAACGTTGTCCGAGAAGTATTGGAACAAAAGCTTGGATATAAAGTAACTATGCTGCAAGTAGATGCCGGTCCTATGTGGGCTGGAATCTCTGACGGAAGTGCTGACGCTATGGTCGCAGCTTGGCTTCCAACTACTCACGAAGAGTACGTAAAAATGAACGAAGGTAAGTTCGAAGATTTGGGAGAAAACATGAGTGGAACAAAACTAGGTTTTGTTGTGCCAAGTTACATGGATATCAATAGCATCGAAGACTTAACAGATGAAATTGGTTCTTCATTGAACTACACCATTACTGGAATTGAGCCTGGCGCTGGAATTATGGGTACTGCCGAAAAGGTATTTGAAGAATATGGACTAAAAGATAAATGGACGTTGTTAGAAAGTTCATCAGCTGCTATGACAAAAGAATTAGAGCGTGCTTATGCCGCTGAAGAACCAATAGTAGTTACTGGTTGGACCCCACACTGGAAGTTTGCTAAAATGGATCTCAAATATCTAGAAGATCCCAAAGCTGTCTTCGGTCAAGATGAAAAAATTCACACTATCGTTCGTACTGGTCTAAAAGAAGATGCTCCAGAAGCTTACGCATTTTTAGACAAATTTAACTGGGAAGCAGCAGATATGGAAAAAGTAATGATCGATATCGCTGAAGGAGTATCTCCAGAAGAAGCTGCCAAAACATGGGTAGATGCTAACAGCGATAAAGTCGATAGCTGGTTAGCTGAATAACAACTCGAATTAACGTTAAGTTAGGGAATCCTTTCGATTTTGAATCGATCTCCCTAGCTTTTTTTTATTGCAGCTATGGTACACTATATCCCGTTTCAACCTTTCAAATCGTATCCCTCTGGCTCAGTAACAATAGGGCAATACTTAAATATTCCATTCAACTTTTTAATGACTTAAAAATTTATAGATTTAAAACTTACTATTTAAAATCCAGGATTTAAAAAAAATAAAAATATAACAATGTAAAAGTTTAAAAATTTATGAGGTTATCATTTAAACATGATTAGTATTTTGACGGCTACTCAACGAGATAGCAGATTACTTATGTGAGATTTACTTTTGCACCAAGACATACTGAGTTGAGCCAACCGTTGAAAAATAGATATTTGTTGCGCTATAGCAAAATAATAGAAGCACACTTCATCGTAGTATAATTGTAGGTACTTGTTACCAATCGTCGCTCCATACGTTTGATTAAAACGATGCATTATCGTATCGAATGCTCTTTGAATTACTTTTCTTTTGTAGTAGGACATTCGTGGAGCATGAGTTACAGTAATTTTGTTTGCAAAGTGATTCTTTTTAAACGCTTCCACATATGGAGTCAATACACGATTACCATAACACGAACTGACCATATACTTAACTGGTATTTGTTTAATTTTCATTTGCTGTAAAGTTGAGCTGTAGGATGAGTGATTAGATTCGCTCATTTCAAATGCTATCATAACAGCTTTATGTTGTGGTGCACGTTCGAACATAATGCCATACGTATTTTGTTTATTATGAACACACTCTACTTGCACACCGCTAGGTTCAACAGTATCTGTTCCACTATTATTCATCTGATGTGCATTATTAACTGCTTTAATATTATTTATTTTAGTAGTATGTATTATGTTTTTTTCACAATCATTAGCTACCATAGGTTCACCCAATAAACAATTAATGTCTGTTTGACTAATCGTTTGACGAATTTTACGGTGTAATGCCCAAGCCGTCTTATAAGTTACTTGCAACAACAAATGTAGTTGAAATGCATTTACACCTACTTGATCTAATGACAGAAAAAAGAATGCGGCGAGCCATTTTTGTAAAGGAAGTCGTGTTTGTTCCATAATCGTACCCGCAGTTAACGTCGTTTGGTGTTGACAATGATAACATTGGTAAATAGGCATTTTTCGCGTTGTTATTTTGCTAGCGGCTACATTATGACACCTCGGACAACGAAATCCGTTAGGCCACTTTTTCTTACATAAAAATATATAGCAAGCTTCCTCGTCAGGAAACTGTAGCACAAAGTCGTTCCACATACAAAGTAATTCTTCTACATATGGATATTCGGACATCCGCTGACGATTGCGAATATATGGCACACGAAAGAGTATTGCTAATATTTCCTCCTTATTGACCATCCGTATACCCTCCCTTAAACTTTAATTAAAAACAGAGAACATTTGTTCTTATTCATAATTATATTATATAGAACAAATGTTCTCTCGTCAATGCTTTCTATACAAAAAATTATTGCTTTTTCTCCCTCCTTTTCCGCTTACTTTTATCTGTTTTATTACATATTTTTATATTTTTTTACATTTTTTTAATTATTTGCCTCTGCATTTCTTCTACTTGTCTGCTACTTTTCTTCTATCTTCCTACACAATTTCTATTCATTCACTTTTATTTTTACTAATAATTCATTTATGTTTTTCCAATCTTTTTTCTATCTTTTTCCATTTTAATCCTTTTTTTCTTCTAATTTGCTTCTACTTTTACGGTAGTGTTATTTCAAACTTTTCATAATTGTAATCAGATCGAGAATTCCTTCCTATTAATGCTTTTTGTAAAATAAGTTAGTGTGAGGTTTCAAATAGACTTGGGTGAGGGATAGATAAGGGTATTAATATGTATTTCTAACTGAATCTTTATCTGTCCATTTGTATTTGTATTTATATCTGTAGGAGAATATATTTAAGTTGGTATATAAAGCAAATATTGAGTGTTTTTTGATACTCCCTCAATTTGAACGGGATTACTCACGATGCTCGCTTATTCGCAGGATCTCAGATAACTCGGATGAGATGGAACGACATGAAGGGATAGAAACCGTTAGTAACAATGGATTGGAGCAGTCCATGGTCATGCGGGAATAGAAGAACGGAAAGTTC